>JAGXAR010000030.1 GCA_018971525.1 Nitrospirota bacterium | reverse complement strand
ACTACCTGCATGTCCAGCCTGGGTAAGGTTCTTCGCGTTGCGTCGAATTAAACCACATGCTCCACCGCTTGTGCGGGCCCCCGTCAATTCCTTTGAGTTTCAACCTTGCGGCCGTACTTCCCAGGCGGAATACTTAATGCGTTAGCTGCGGCACCGGCGGTAAACCGCCGACACTTAGTATTCATAGTTTAAGGCGTGGACTACCAGGGTATCTAATCCTGTTTGCTCCCCACGCTTTCGAGCCTCAGCGTCAGAAACGTTCCAGAGCGCCGCCTTCGCCACCGGCCTTCCTCCCGATCTCTACGCATTTCACCGCTACACCGGGAATTCCGCGCTCCTCTCCCGTCCTCTAGCCCAGCAGTCCCCTCCGACTGTTCCAGGTTAAGCCTGGAGATTTCACAGAGGGCTTACCGAACCGCCTACGCTCCCTGTACGCCCAGTAAATCCGAACAACGCTTGCCACCTTCGTATTACCGCGGCTGCTGGCACGAAGTTAGCCGTGGCTGCTTCTGGAGGTACCGTCCGAACGATTGCTCGTTCCATCTTCCCTCCCGAAAGGGGTTTACAATCCGAAGACCTTCATCCCCCACGCGGCGTCGCTGCGTCAGGCTTTCGCCCATTGCGCAATATTCCTTACTGCTGCCTCCCGTAGGAGTCTGGCCCGTGTCGCAGTGCCAGTGTGGCTGATCGTCCTCTCAGACCAGCTACCCGTCGAAGCCTTGGTGAGCCGTTACCTCACCAACAAGCTGATAGGACATGAGCCCATCCAAGAGCGCGATACCCTCGGTATCGCTTTCCTCCCTGAACCGAAGTCCAAGAAGCGTACGCGGTATTAGCTAACCTTTCGGCTAGTTATTCCCCACTCTAGGGTAGGTTACCCATGTATTCCTCACCCGTTCGCCGCTTTACAAACGTATTGCTACGTCTTCTCGCTCGACTTGCATGTATTAGGCGCGCCGCCAGCGTTCGTTCTGAGCCAGGATCAAACTCTCAAAAAGGTGTTCTTAGAATTTGGACCAAGGGCCACCACTTCAATACACTTACACCATTGCTCAACATTCTCTATTCAGTTGTCAAAGAACATATGCGCTCGTCACGCGAGCCGTGCACTATACTCTGTGCACAGAAGCGTGTCAAGGGACCCTTTTACCAAATCTATGGCCGGGTATTCCCTAAAACCGCATGCCCCTCACCGCACTCTCGCACGCGGTCAACAGGCAGGAAGCACAAGCACCATCGAACAGGCAGGAAGATAACAAAGCTTCGGATGAGAGTCAAGCACCATTTGGGTGTATAATAAAAAAATTATGTCACGGTACGAATCACCCCTATCCATGCGGCGCCGAACCATTTTGAAGGCCCTCGGACTCGGCGCCTTCGCCGGAATCACCGGCGGCTGCGACGCTGTCGGGTCGGTGTTCGGGCGCATGTTTGCCGTTCCTGCACGCGACACCACCTACTTTACTCCGAACGCAAAGTTCTATGTAGTGAACTACGCTGACTCCGCCGTATCCATGTCCCGCGACGTCAACATCGAACAGTGGAAAGTCCATGTCAAAGGCGAAGTCAAAACCCCGATGTCGCTCGGCTGGCGTGATATTTTGAATCGCGATTCGTACGATCAAGTTTCGACGTTGATGTGTATCGATACATTGCCCGGCGGCGACAGCATGGGCAACGCCACATGGCGTGGGATCTCCCTCAAGAGACTCTTGCAGGATGCCGGCGCCGATGAAGACTCCGCGCGCGACGTCATCTTCCGTGGCATCGACGGCTATGACGACAGCATTCCATTCAAGCGGGCGATGCAAGACGACGTGATGCTCGCTTTTCTGATGAACGGGGAAAAACTTCCGAAAGAACATGGCTTCCCCATCCGGCTGATTGTGCCGGGGCTCTATGGGATCAAGAACGTCAAGTGGATCGTCGAGATCGAAGTGTATCCCGGAGATTACCAAGGCTACTGGCAGCGCAAAGGTTGGACCGACGACGGTACGATTAAGATTTTTTCGCGCATCGACAGCCCCGGCCATTACCAAACACTCCGCGGGCAAGAGCAACTCTTTCGCGGCATCGCCTTCGGTGGGCCGAATTCGATCAGCAAGGTTGAGATCAGCTTCGACGCAGGCCGCACCTGGAATGACTGTCAGATCGAACCGCCCATGTCGCCCTACTCCTGGGTCATCTGGAACTATAAATGGCAGCCGCCCAAGCGGGGCAAGTTCCAAACAGTTGTGCGCGCGACGGACACAAAGGGGCAGCTGCAAATTGCGGAACTCGTCCGCCCTCAACCGGCAGGAGCGAGCGGGCTGCACACGATCATCGCCGACGTAGATTCAGTCGGATGAAAAAGACCTCCAGCTTCCTTCTCAGTCATTCGAACCCTTTATCATAGCTGATCAGTATGCCTCGGGATCAACGCTCCGTGCGGGCCTTGCACACCTGACATTTTAGGACGATTTGATTTGCAGTCTTGAGGGAGAGACGCGAAGGGCAGAGCTTTGTCAGAACGTTCTATGCTGGCGCGGTGTGCTGACTGGGAAAATCCCTGAACACCTTCTGAAGCGCGCGCTGGCGGAGCACTCCTACAGGAGTTGCTGAACAGCAGTTCCAAGTTTCGCCAAGCAGGGCTCCAGCTCGGGTTTTGAGGCTCTGGTCACCACAAACGCTGCCGGCACATGCTCCCAGTGGCGCAAGTCCGGCCGTAGCGCGCCTTCCATCACCACCGGCGCGGTGCGCATCAAGGCCACCCCTCCGATCACCGAGAGCTGGCAAAGCGCCCCTTTGCCGTCACCCGCCGCATCGAGCATGCAGCCTCCGACCATGACGCCAGCTCCTGCGGCCAGCGGAATCAAGCTATACGTCAGGCCGAACGGCAATCGAATCCAGGCCTGCACGTTCATAAGCGGGTGGTAGCCATGACTATGGCGAATCGCCACCTTGTCGAACCAGCTTCGCGTGGACAGCCGTGCGCCGGTGTCGGACCGGCAGGCTGGAGAGAATTCCCCGTTCGTCTTCACGGAAAAATATCCGTTCGTGGAGCCGAAGAATTGCAGGTCCCACGTAAGCTCAGGAAATCGGCCGATGCCATAGACGTGCCACTGCTCGCTGAAACGCTGCCCTTCATCAATCCGATCCACCTGCTTCGCCGCAAATACCTGGACCTCGTCCTGCCTGCCTTTCCACAGCACGCTCAGGTCTCTCAGTCTGAGCCAATCAACACGCGCCTCATTCACATCCCCCACTTGCTCCCATAACACAGCGGACAGCAACAGATTCACCGGATCTTCACCGTAATTGTAGAGCGGCGTAAACAGCTCGTGATCCAGCTGCCTGAGTTCGACCTTTGCCTCCTCCGGTTTCTGCACGTTCACATAGCTCGCCGCCAGCAAGAGGCTCAGATAGCCGCGCTCATAACTTTCCAACACGTAGTCGATGAAGGAACCCTCTGGAATGAAGACATTACCGGTCTCCTTCATGAGGGAAAAGATCTTGTGACGATATTCCGACCGGGCCTTCTGACCATGAACGATCACGGTGTCATAGCACCGCTCCGCAAAGGCATCGGCCAGCCGGTTGAGGGTATCGATCCTGTCTGAAAAATTGATCTGCCGTTCGATCTCCGAACAGGGCAGCCCTTGCAGAGTCCGCCCATCTCTCGTCTGACAGCTGACGAGACCAATCAACAGGCCGAGGACTAAGGCAATCACACAGCGAGAGTCGTTTCGAATCATCAGACCTCACACCTCGGACGCATCAATGAACGGCAATCTGGTGCATCAGTCGGGTCAAATCGCTCTACAGAGTCCGGAACAAGTCTCGGGGATGCCTCCGGATTTATCGGCGAGGGGCAGTGGAATAGATCTGCTCAATCTCACGACTCGTCAAATCCCGCCATTGGCCGGGCTCGAGGGCCCCAAGCACAATCGGTCCGATCGCAACCCGAATAAGCCGTAACGTCGGGTGCCCCACTGCGGCAGTCATGCGCCGGACCTGTCGGTTCAGCCCTTCACGGAGCGTGATCTCCAGCCAGGCAGTTGGCACGTTCTTGCGGAAGCGGATAGGCACGGAGCGATCAGGCAACTGCGGATCGTCCGGCAGCAACCATACTTCAGCAGGCCTGGTCTTCCTGCCGTTCAGCACCACTCCCCTTCGCAACTGCTCCAAGGCCTCATTGTTCGGGATGCGTTCGACCTGCACGAGATACACTTTCGGAAGCTTATGCTGCGGGTCCGTGATGTGATGTGCCAACGTACCGTCCGACGTCAAGAGCAGGAGCCCTTCGCTATCCAGATCGAGACGCCCTGCCGCATAGACGCCAGAAATCGCCACGTAGTCAGCTAACGTCGGCCGTCCCTGTGGATCGGTAAAGCAGGGAAGGACCCCGTAGGGTTTGTTCAAGGCAATTGTGTGAACTCTGGAGAGTGAGCGCTTCACGAGTGGAAAGACGAGGAAAGATCGTCTCTGCTTCAGAACCCCATTCCAAATCCCCCACCACCGCGAACACCTCCGCCAATTCCCGTCCCACCATAGACGCCGAAAGAGGGTCCGCCTCGGCTGTCGTCGAGGGTACCAGGAGACCAGGCATACCAGTGCATCACCGTCAGAGTGGGATAGCGATAGTCGACTTCATCCATCTTCTCAATGATGACCCCGCTGATCTCACCGACGAACGTCACCAGCAGCCCCGGCGTCAAAATTGCCGGATCGAGGAATCCCTGATGAAGGACCAACATTCGCCCTTGCGACTGCGTGAGGTCCGTCGTCGGCTCTTGATTCTCGTTGAGGGGGAGTTGCAACAGTTCGACCTGCGTCCCCTCTTTGAGCCGCTTCGCCTTGAGGATTTCACCGCCCAGCAGAACGAGTCGTCCTTTATACGTCTCGGGCGAGGTGAGCACGTCCGTGAATGTCAGTTTCCTATCAATTTGAGAGTCAAGAGTTTCAGGGATCCCGACCGGAGAGGAGGAGCAGCCTGTGGCGATGAGCGAGAGAATCACAGCCCATACTTTCAGAAACTTGGACCGCATTGACACACTATATCCAACACCTCTGACAAGCACAATGAGCAGCCTCTACATTCTGCACTGTTGCCTCAACCCTTTCTATCATGGCGACTGTATGGTTGCAGGCATTCCCCTGCAGATCACACCTCCCTCAATGATATACGTAGTGTCCATCGACTCATCCCATCCAGTCCTGCTTCTTCCCGATTAATGAAAAAGCCTGGAATTTGTGCGCGGGAGTTTGAATTATTAATGGTGCATTTGAAACAACTCACCTCCCGGCACCACACTTGCTCTACACCCCCTGTAGCTGCATCGTTTTTATATATATCAACCAAGGAGGTTTCATCATGACTCGTTTTGCACACATGGTGGTGTTAGCCGCGTTCCTCACCGTCGGTTTCATCATTCCCATGACCTTCGCCGGTGAACCAGCCCCTGCCGAGCAGAAGGAGAAGAAGGATATGACCAGCGGCAAGGCGGACGAAGAGAAGAAGAAGGACATGGGCGGAAAGTAAGCCCTGCAGGCGGGGCGCAGCAGAAGCTGCGCCCCGCCTGCTCCGTTGCAATACGTTCGTCAGACAACCACTCTCCTCTTCCCCTTGGACCAGCCGGCTGGCTTGACCGTATATCACAGCAACAGCATTCAAAGTCTGTAGGGCAGGCCCTACAGTGCTTGTGGCACCATGCGCCAGTCCCCTTGCTGACCTCACACACCAAGTAACAATTTCCCCTCCAACTCCATGAGAAATGAGCAGTTCCCTTCCCGCGCAGTTCCGAGTCATTGGGCATTGAGCTTGCTCCCCTTCACGATGTTCTGTTCGCTATCATTCAAAGGAGGAGACTATGCGACGAATTTCGATCGATCGAACCATGACACTCCGGGCCCCTGCATTGGCCATGCTGTGTGTCGTGGGGGTGATGGGATGCGTGAGCACGGAAACCCACACGAAAGCGCTCACCGAACTTGAGGCCGCGAAGAAAATATCCGCTCAGCAAGCAGCGGATCTGGACGCGCTCAAGAAGAAGTCTCAAGCGCAGACCGACCAGCTGCAGCAGCAATTGGCTGGGCTACAACAAAATCTGGACCAGGAAGCCACTCAACGAAAAGCCGCCGAGCAGCAGGCTGTCGAGTTGGCCAAAGAACGCGCAGCCCTCGAAGCGCGGTCCGGAGCGCTCCAGTCCAAGCTCGACGGACTTGAGAGAGAAAAGGGTCAGCTGGGCAACGAATTGGGAGACGTGCGCGGGCAAATCGAGGCCCTCCAAAAGAAACTGACAGACGAAACGGCTCAAGTCAGCGCTCTGGAAAAAGACAAGCAGCAACTCGCCAGCGGAACTGCCTCGGCCCAGGGGGAAATTGCCACGTTGCAGAAACGAGCGGCAGAACTTGAAGCCAACGCCGCCCGCATCGCGAAGGAGCGCGAGCAACTGCGGCAGGAGCAATCGCAACTCGCCGCAACGCTGGAACAGGAACGTCAACGTCTGAAAGCCGGAGAAGCGGAGAAAGCACGGCTGGCAAGAGAGCACGAACAGTTGCAGCAGCAACAATCCCAGCTGACGGCCAGTCTGGAGCAGGAACGTCAACGTCTGAAAGCCGAAGAGGCCGACAAGGCCCGGCTGGAACAAGAACGGCTGGCGAAAGAAGAAGAGATCAAACGCCTGACTCGCACACAAGAAGAACTGTCCAAGTCACTCCAAGATGAGATTGCGAAGGGGAACATTACGATCCAACAGGTTCGCGACCGCCTCACCATCAATATGGTCGATCGTGTCCTGTTCGATTCCGGCCAGGCACAGGTGAAGCCGGCCGGCATCAAAGTACTGAAGCAGGTCGCCGACGTGTTGAAAACGGTCACGGACAAACAGATTCGGATCGAAGGCCATACCGACAATGTGCCCATCAGCTCGAAACTACAAGATCGCTTCAAGACAAACTGGGAACTCTCGACGGCGCGAGCCACAACCGTGGTGCGCTACCTGATCGATCAGGGCGGGGTGGACCGACAGTACCTCTCCGCAGTCGGCTACGCGGACACTCACCCCATCGCCTCGAACGACTCCGAAGAAGGGCGATCATCCAACCGTCGAATTGAAATCGTGCTGTACCCGAAGGACCTCAAACAAATTGCCGGTCAAGTCGAGACCAGTACGGCTGCATTGAAATAGCGGCACAGACCAAGAGGAGGCGCACCCACAGGTCGCGCCTCCTCTCCGGCTACCTCCAGAAAGACGCCGACCAAGAAACAACACCCTTGCGGCTTGCACTGCATCGAAGGATGTGGTTCCATCTATTCGGCTGCTTTACTGAAAGCAACGGGTGGGTATGCGCTGGGAAGGACAACGGGAGAGCGACAATATCGAAGATCGTCGAGGTATGGGACCGGCCAGGATCGGAGGGCTGGGACTGGGCGGCCTCGTGCTCGTGCTGGCTGTGAGCTATTTCACCGGCGCCAACCCCCTGACGCTCATCAACATGCTCAATGGCGTACAGAGCATGACTGAATCATCGGCACCGCCCGAGCCCGGTCCGACAGGGCCGCCCAGCGACCAACTGGGCAAGTTTGCCTCTGTGGTGCTCGCCGATACAGAAACTACCTGGAACGCGCTTCTCGGACAGCGGTATGAAAATCCGCACATGGTGCTCTTTTCCGGCGCGGTTCAGTCGGCTTGCGGCACGACCTCGTCAGCCGTCGGACCCTTCTACTGCCCCGGCGACCACAAGCTTTATCTCGATCTGTCGTTCTTCGACGAAATGTCGAAGCGCCTGGGCGCACCGGGTGATTTTGCGCAGGCCTACGTCATTGCGCACGAAGTCGGACACCATGTTCAAAATGTGATGGGCATCGCTCAAAAAGTGACGCGCCTCCAACGTCAGGTATCGGAAAAGGAACACAATGCCCTCTCAGTTCGTATGGAATTGCAGGCCGACTGTTTCGCCGGCGTGTGGGGTCATCACGCCAAGCGCGAGCGTAACCTGATCGAGCCGGGAGATTTTGAAGAGGGACTGCGCGCGGCTTCAGCCATTGGAGACGACCGGCTCCAAAAGATGGCGCGCGGCCACGTGCAGCCGGAAAGTTGGACGCACGGCTCCTCCGAGCAACGCATGACATGGCTGAAACGAGGATTGGAAACCGGCGATCCCAACGTGTGTGACACCTTCTCGAACAACCGGCTCTAACGCCCGTCATTTTTGTGGACATAGATCAGGATCATCCACCCGAGCCATCCTCTCAGGGGATATGTGCGGCCCTTCTGGCCGATGCCCCCTGGCGCGCCAACTCCGTGATGGCCGCAGGCGCCACAATGGCCGCAGGGCTTGCAGCATGGATTACCGACTACGCCGCTTCGCCCGCTCTCGCCCAGCTAGGCGGCAGCTACATCGGTGGGTTTTTCATCGGATGGGCATTCCGTCGATTTTTGAAGATGGCCGCCCTTGTCGCCGGTGCGGTATTCGCCGGTATCGCCATCCTAAAAGGGACGGGATGGTTAGACCTGGATTGGGGCGCCCTTGAAGCACAGATCCTGCAGAGCATGGGCGCTCTCCAGCGTGGCGCAGTAGGACTGAAACAGTTCCTCTCCGGATATCTTCCTTCCGCCGGAGCGGCAGGAGCCGGGACGTTTTTCGGTTTTCGCAAGAAGTAAAAAACTGGACAGGTGCGTATCGGGATGAGGGCGGCACTAGTTGCCGAATTTCGGCTCGATTTCCTTGCCCGCGTTTTCAAATCCTTCAGCCGTCTTGTTGGCCGCTTTCCTCAGTTTCTGTTCGATCTTGTCCCCGAAATGTTTCTCCTCGACTTTCTTGACGGTCTTGGTCACGCCTTCCTCAATCTTCTTCCCCACTTTCGTGGCGGTCGACCCGATTTGTTCGACAACCGCAGGCCCTTCACTCGACTCGGCGACAAGCGCACTACTGCTCATCCCTATAGAAAGCACCATACCCATCAACACACAGGCGGTCATTCCCCTTTCTCTCATTCCCCACCTCATGATCAGCGCCAGACCCTTTGTCTTCCTCGTCAGAATTTTATTATACTGCGCCGGTCCTGGAACACCGACCGAAAGGGAATCCTGATGAACGTGAGATCCGGCCATCTTCGATCCAGCATTGTCAGCCTCACCCTGCTCATCTCATGCCTGGAAATTCTGCTGCCTTGCCTCTCCGCCTCGGCGGAACCAGGGACACAAGATGTCTTCGACCGAGCAAAACGAGCCACGGTCGGCATCCTGGAAGACACCCAAGATCAGCGCACTCCGGAGAAACCGGGGAGGATCACCGTCCGGGGAACCGGGTTTCACCTGCGAGATGGCTACGTGATTACAGCAAGACACGCCGCGGAGAAACACGACCCCTCGACGGGGACGATCATCCAGAAGCACGTTCGCATTCTCACCACCGATCTCCATGAACTCCCCGCCGACCTCGTCGGTGACAGCGCGTTCATGGATGTCGTGCTTTACCGTGTCGCCGAACCGCATCGATCCAAACTGCAGGCAGGGACGGCCTTCGCCGCCGGAGATGTCGCGCCCGGGATGGAGGTCTTCACCGTGGGCTATCCGCTCGGCTGGGGCCCCACCATGGCCTTCGGCCGGCTCGGAAATACGAACACCTTCCTCCAAACCGTCGAAACACGCCTGATCCAAGCCGACCTCTCGGCCTGCAACGGAAACTCAGGAGGCGGATTGTTTAATGCTCAAGGAGAAATCGTCGGGATCATGCACGCCATCATCCAAACAGAAAAAGACGAGACCCAGGCCCATTGCAGCCGCATGACCTTCGCCATTCCTGGGATTCTCGCCGAGCGGATTGTGAATGCGGCCCTCGCGGGCAAGCCGCTCACGTTCTCCAAACTTGGGATTCACATGACCCCGGTGAAGGACGGTACCAAGTGGCGCATAGCCGTAAAGGATGTGGCCGATCCGGCGAAAGCGGCAGGCATTCAAAAGCACGACATCTTATTGGCAATCGAGGATACGGACATTCTCGATGCGGCCCAGCTGAAGAACTATCTGATCGAACGCACCGCTCCGGGCCAGAAAGTTGCGGTAAAAGTCCGTCGGATCGATGCAGATCTCACGTTTACGGTGACGCTGGGAGGGGGATAGGCTACTACGCTGAATGACCGGGAAGAGCTTGATACCACCCATTCGCCTGGGCCAGTACCACAGGACAGCCGAACAACAGGCTGAGATTGGCCTCGGTCAAGACGAGCGCCTTGTCCCCATCCTGCAGGACTCGTCCTTCCTTCAGCAGCAGCACCCGCTCCATTTCAGGCGGAATCTCATGGATGTGGTGCGTGACGAGCAGCACGGTCTTCCCTTTCTTCATGAATCCACGCACGAGATCCAGGTAATGAAAGGTCGCTGTGAGATCCAATCCGCTCGTCGGCTCATCCAGCACGAGCGCTGTCGGCTCATGGACCAACGCGCGTCCTAACAGACAGCGCCGCTGTTCGCCGGTCGACATGTCCGCAAACCGCCGGTCCGTCAGATAGCCGATCCCGAGTTCCTCCATCACCGCATGGGCTCGCGAGATCTGAGCATAGGTGAAGTCTTGATGGCCGTAGATGCCGATGCTGGCGTAGTACCCTGAGAGCACGACTTTTAACCCCGTCACCTGCTCCAAATACTGATGCTGCAAATCGTGCGAGACCAACCCCAGCCGCCTGCGCACATCCCACACATTCCACTGCTCTTCGCCGAAGAGCCGGATAGACGTCTCATCATGCGGGACAGGATGGACCTCGCCGGCCAGGAGCTTGAGGAACGTCGACTTCCCCGCGCCGTTCGGCCCTAAGATCGCTGCGTGCGTCCCTTCGTCAATCGTGAGCGACAGCTCGTTGAACACGCAGGTGTCGCCTCGATAGACCGTCGCTCGTTCGATCTCGATAAATCGGCTAGGCTTCATCAGGATCGGGATTGATCTTGGCAGGACCGGAAGACCCGGAAGCGCGAGAGGTTTTCTTGGCTGAGGCAGGAATTTTCGGCGTGGGTGTTTTCACATCGGCATTCTGTGCACGGTGGAGCAAGGCATGGTCCATGAGCACCAGCGCCATCATGGCTTCGGCAATCGGCGTCGCTCTGATGCCGACGCAGGGATCATGGCGCCCATTCGTCTCGACCGTCACGGCAGTCCCCTGCTTGTCGATGGAACGCCGCGGAACGCGAATGCTCGACGTGGGCTTGATGGCAATCGTCACCACGAGATCTTGCCCCGTGGAAATGCCACCCAGGATGCCTCCCGCGTGATTCGAGAGAAATCCTTCAGGGGTAAGCTCATCCCCGTGCTCGGACCCCCTCTGTGTGACGGAGCCAAACCCGGCGCCGATCTCCACGCCTTTGACCGCATTGATGCTCATCATGGCTGAGGCAAGATCCGCATCCAATTTGGCATAGACAGGAGCGCCCCACCCGACCGGCATCGATTCGGCAACCGTGGTAATCTTTGCCCCTACCGAGTCACCTGCTCTGCGCAATTCGTCCATGAATGACTCGAGCTTCGGCACGACCTCGGAGCTTGCGGAGAAGAACGGATTCTTGCTGACCTCACCCCAACTCTTAAACGGGGCTTCAAGAGGGCCGAGCTGACTCAGGTAGCCACGAATCACGACGCCATACTTCTCCCTGAGCCATTTCTTCGCAATCGCTGCTGCCGCCACTCTGACGGCCGTCTCGCGCGCAGACGAGCGCCCGCCACCGCGGTGGTCGCGAATCCCGTACTTCTGCCAATAGGTGTAATCCGCATGACCGGGCCTAAAGGTATCGATCAAATTGCCGTAATCCTTGCTGCGGGCATCTTCGTTCCGGATGAGAAGCGCGATCGGGGTGCCGGTGGTCTTGCCTTCGAAGACACCGGAGAGGACTTCGACGGTATCGGATTCCTGCCGTTGCGTGACGTGGCGGGAGGTGCCGGGCTTGCGGCGATCGAGGTCCTGCTGGATGTCATCGACAGAGAGGGCCAGACCGGGCGGACAGCCATCCACAACACAGCCAATAGCAGGCCCGTGGCTCTCGCCGAATGACGTGACGGTGAAAACTCGACCAAACGAATTGCCTGCCATGGGACGGATGACTCCTCCCTACTCGACGAGATCGAGCTTGATACGCAATTCCTTTAACTGATCGGCACTGACGGCAGACGGCGCATCGGTCAGCGGACATTGTGCCCGTTGCGTTTTGGGGAACGCGATCACGTCGCGGATCGACTCGGCCCCCCCCAGCAACATGATGAGCCGGTCGAGGCCGAACGCAATCCCGCCGTGCGGAGGTGCTCCGTAGTCGAGCGCATCGAGCAAGAAACCGAACTTCGCCTGCGCTTGATCCTTACTGATGCCGAGCAGGTCGAGAATACGCAGCTGGATATCACTCCGATGGTTCCGGATACTCCCGCCGCCGATTTCGCTCCCGTTCAATACCATGTCATAGGCCTTCGCCCGTACCTTGAGCGGCTCCGAGTCCAGGAACCCCACATCCTCATCCATCGGCGCGGCAAAGGGATTGTGCATGAAGATGTACCGTTTCTCTTCCGGCGAATAATCCAGCAGAGGAAATTCAGTCACCCACACAGGTTTCCACGCGGTCTTGTCGATGAGGTTCAGTTCTTCGCCCAGCATGAGCCTGATGCGGCCCAGCACATCGTGGACAACGGCGGGCTTGTCGGCACCAAAGAGGACTAAATCGCCCGGCTTCGCGTCTGGAAGGGCCGCCGCGAACGCTTTGGCATCCAGGAACTTGGCGATCACGGACTCAAGCTGCCCTTCCGCCGTGATCTTGAGCCAGGCGAGCCCCTTCGCGCCAAAACTCTTGGCCATCTCACCGAGCGTATCGATCCTGCTTCGCGGCGTGGCCGCTCCGCCCCTTACGATCAACGCCTTTACGATCCCGCCTTTGGTCGCCGCCTCCTTGAACACCTTGAACTCGCTGGCCGCCGCAAAGCCGGTGACGTCATGCAGCGGCATGTCGAAACGCAGGTCCGGCTTATCCGACCCGTAGCGGCCCATCGCCTCAGCATAGGTCATGCGCGGAAATGGAGTCGGCAGCTGGACGCCGCCCGCCTCGCGAAAGACCGTGACGATCATCTGCTCCATCAAGCTCATGACATGGAGCCGATCGACGAACGACATCTCAAGATCGATCTGTGTAAATTCCGGCTGCCGGTCGTTGCGCAGATCCTCGTCGCGGAAGCAGCGCGCGATCTGATAGTAGCGATCGACTCCGCTCACCATAAGCACCTGCTTGAATAGCTGCGGCGACTGCGGAAGGGCGTAGAATTGACCGGGGTTCACTCGGCTCGGCACCAAATAGTCACGCGCGCCTTCCGGCGTACTCTTGGTCAAAATCGGCGTTTCGACCTCGAGGAACCGTTCCGCGTTCAGGAATCCACGGACGGCTTGCATCATGTTGTGCCGGAGGCTCAAGAGCCGCTGCATCTTCGGGCGACGAAGATCAAGGTAGCGGTATTTCAGCCGGATCGACTCCGTCACCTCAGCATCGTCTTCGATTACAAAGGGCGGCGTCTTCGACTCATTCAGAATCTCAATGGCATCCACGAAGACTTCGATCTCGCCCGTGGGCAGGTTGGGATTCTTGGACTCTTCAGGACGGGCCATCACTTGGCCTGTCACCGACACGACACACTCGCTCCGCAATGCGTGGGAGGCTTGGTGCACCGCCGCATTACGCTCGGCGTTGCACACCACCTGCGTAATTCCGGTTCGATCCCGCAGATCGATGAAGATGACCATGCCGTGGTCGCGCCGCCGTTGAACCCACCCGTTCAAAACGACGGTCTGCCCGACCGCGGCTTTCGTAAGCTCCCCGCACCGATGAGTTCTGACCTTCATACCACCTTCGCTTTCTTGGAGCGGGCCCATCCGACCCGACTCACCGGCCTCTTTGCCCGTGGAGCCTGCTTCTCTGTGTCCTCTGCCGACGCCTGCTTCTGTTCCGCAAGCTCGCGCAACGCATTGGCTTCACGATCGGTCAGGTACCTGAACTCGCCGGACGCCAGATCACCCAACGACAACGGGCCCATCTTAATCCGCGTCAGTTTCAAGACCGGATGACCGACCGCCTCCAACATGCGCTTCACTTGATGCTGGCGCCCTTCGCGGATCGTAATCTCCAACCAGGAGTTCTGCTTGGCCTTTTTGACCTTCTTGACGATAGCCGGACTGGTCATGCCGTCTTCCAGCTGCACGCCCTGCTCTAACTGCCGGATATGTTCATCCGTCACCACCTGCTTGACCTTGATGAGATAGGTCTTGGGTACATGGTAGCGGGGATGGAGCAACGTTTGGGCCAAATCGCCGTGATTGGTCAGGAGCATCAATCCCTCGCTGTCGAAATCTAATCGACCGACGGGAAACACCCGCACCGATATCCCGCGGAGATAGTCCTTCACCGTGGGCCTGCCTCCAGGATCGTTCAACGTCGACATCACGTTCTTCGGCTTATTGAGCAGCAGATAGACGAACGGCTGGGCGCAACTCAGGTGCTTGCCATCCACCTTGATGTGGACGCGATCCGGGTCGACCTTGGTGCCGAGTTCCGTCACAACTTTCCCGTTGACGGTCACGCGTCCTGAGGCAATCCACTCCTCGGCCTTTCGCCGCGAAGCCAATCCGGTTCCGGCAATGATTTTCTGGAGTCTAACTTCCATGCTTCTCCGTTACACCTTTCCTCAGGGAGTGGCTTGGCTGGGTCCTATTGCGCGCATCGAACGAGCACCGCTTCATCGTGCGCGTTCTGCGGGCACGGGAGCCAGCCGAGCCATTCCCCTCTACTCCCATTCAATCGTGGCCGGCGGCTTCGAGCTGATGTCGTACACCACCCGGTTGACGCCCTTCACTTCATTGATGATCCGGTTCGACATCTTGCCCAGCACGTCATTCGGAATCTTGGCCCAATCGGCCGTCATACCATCCAAGCTCGTGACGGCACGGATGGCGATCACATACTCATACGTCCGCTGGTCCCCCATCACTCCGACGGTCCGAATCGGGAGCAAGACCGCAAAGGCCTGCCAGATTTCGCGATAGAGCCCCGCCATCCTGATCTCCTGGTCGACGATCGTTTCCGCTGCTCGGAGAATCGCCAGCCGCTCTTTGGTGACGGACCCGAGCACCCGGATTGCCAACCCAGGTCCCGGGAACGGTTGACGCCAGACGATCTCATCCGGCAGACCCAGTTCCTTCCCCAATACACGGACTTCATCCTTAAAGAGTTCTCGCAGTGGTTCAATGAGCTTCATCTTCATGCGGGCCGGCAACCCGCCGACGTTGTGATGCGTCTTGATCGTAGCCGACGGGCCCTTGAAACTCACACTTTCAATCACGTCCGGATACAAGGTGCCTTGGACAAGATACTTGACGCCCTTGAGCTTCTTGGACTCCTCTTCGAAATTCTTAATGAACTGCCGGCCGATAATCTTCCGCTTCCGCTCAGGATCCGTCACATTCTTGAGGCCGTCCAGAAACTGATTGGTCCGGTCGAGAATCCGCATATTGAGGTGCATCTGCGAGGCAAAGGTCTTCTGTACCTGATCACGTTCACCCGCCCGCAGGACGCCGTTGTCCACAAAGAGACAGGTCAGCTGGTCGCCAATGGCCCGATGGGTCAACGCGGCAGCCACGGACGAATCCACACCGCCGCTCAAGGCGCATATCACCCGCTCCTTGCCGACCTGCTCGCGGATCTGCTTCACCGCCGTGTCGACGTAGGACTGCATCGTCCAGGTCGGCTGACAACCGCAGATGTCGTAGACGAAGTTCCGAAGGATCCGGGTTCCCTCCACCGTATGGGCTACTTCGGGATGAAACTGGAGGCAATAGATCCTTCGCTTGTGGTCGTCGCGCTTCATCGCAGCAATCGGTGAATTGCCGCTGTGCGCAATGGATCGGAAGCCCGGCGGCATCCGTTCTATACGATCGCCGTGCGACATCCAAACGACAGTCGTGCCGCCTTCGCCGATGCCCTTGAAGAGATTGCTGCGGTCGTCGATGGACAGGTCGACCCGGCCGTACTCCCGGTGCTTGGACTTGGCCACCTCTCCGCCGGAGAGATGTGTCACCAGCTGCATCCCGTAGCAAATACCAAGAATGGGAATCCCCAGGTCGAAGAGTTCCTTGGGAACGGACGGCGCTTTCTTCTCATACACGCTGGAGGGGCCACCAGACAACACAATGCCTTGTGGACGATAGGCGAGAATGGTCGCCAAGGGAACGGTGCAGGGCAGAATTTGCGAGTAAACTTGGGCTTCGCGAATGCGGCGTGCAATCAGTTGCGTGTATTGCGACCCGAAGTCAAGGACCAGGATTCTATTGTGCCAGAGTTCCATACTTCGCAAAGAGCTTATAGCTGATGGCTGATGGCAGTAGAAAGAAAATGGGTAAGCTAAGGAGGAAATGCGCGACCGGCGTTCCTGCTATCGGCCATAAGCCATACGCCATTCGCTCTTGGTTCTATTCCCAATCCATCCGATAATTCGGCGCTTCTTTCGTGATAATCACATCGTGCACGTGACTTTCGCGGAGACCTGCGACCGTCTGCCGAATAAACGTGGCCTTCTGCTGTAAGTCAGAAATTGTCTTGCACCCGCAATAGCCCATGCCGGACTTCACTCCGCCGATCAATTGGTAGATGACGGCCGAGAGTTTTCCCTTATAGGGCACGCGCCCTTCGATGCCCTCAGGGACCAGCTTCTGCACCGGACGCCCGCCTTGCCCGTAACGATCTCCGCCGCCGCGCTCCATCGCGCCGATTGAGCCCATGCCGCGGTACACCTTATAGGTCCTGGCTTGGTACAGTTCGGTTTCTCCAGGGGATTCTTCCGTACCTGCCAAAAGTCCGCCGAGCATCACCGAGGAGGCACCCGCTGCCAACGCCTTCGTGATATCGCCTGAATACTTGATCCCGCCGTCTGCAATGATCGGAACCCCGTGGCCCGCGAGGATTTTTGCGCAATCGGCGATCGCCGTCAGCTGCGGCATCCCGGCTCCTGACACGATACGAGTCGTACAAATTGAACCGGGCCCCACACCCACCTTCACGGCATCGACGCCTGCCCGAAGGAGGTCTTTCGCCGCCTCGGCGGTGGCAATATTCCCGGCGATCAGTTCAAGCTCCGGATGACGTTTCTTGATCATCTTGACTGTATCCAGCACCGCCTGTGAATGCCCGTGGGCGGTATCGACCACGATAACGTCCACCCCGGCCTTCTTGAGGCGCGCCACGCGATCTTCCGTCTCCGGTCCCACTCCGACCGCCGCACCAACGCAGAGCCGGCCATGCGCATCTTTGCAGGCGTTGGGATACATGATGCGTTTTTCGATGTCCTTGATGGTAATGAGCCCCTTGAGCTCGTAATGCTTGTTCACGACCGGGAGCTTCTCGATCCGATGCTCGTGCAGCACCTCGCGGGCCTTTTCCAAGCTTGTCCCTTCGGGCGCCGTGATCAGCTTGTCCCGCTTCATGATCTGCGAAACTTTCAAATCCATCCGGGTTTCGAACCGCAGATCGCGATTCGTGAGAATACCGACCAGTTTCTTCTCTTTCGTGACAGGAATGCCGGAGATCCGGTACTTCGCCATCAACGCGTGAGCATCGCGAATCGTTTGATCGGGCGAGATCGTGATCGGATCGAGAATCATTCCGCTCTCGGATTTCTTGACCCGGTCCACTTCAGTCGCTTGATCCGCCGGCGACAACACTCGATGAATAATCCCGAGACCGCCTTCGCGGGCCATGGCGATGGCCAAACGGGACTCGGTGACGGTATCCATGGCCGAGCTGATTATGGGAATGTGGATCTTGATGTGGCGAGTGAGGGTTGTCCGCATGTCGACTTCACTCGGCAAGATCTGAGACTTGGCCGGAACCAGCACGACGTCGTCGTAGGTCAATCCCAGGCGTGGTTCCTTGTCGAGCATGTATTCCCTTCACTAGCAGGATGCTGAAAAAGTCTGCCTTCTCACCCGCCCGACCCCGGTGCGCCAAGACGCGCCTTTTCCCCTATAGCGTTCTCGCATCATTCAGACCCTCAACGTAGCCCGGAGGGTACGCCTTCGGCTCATCACCCGTTGCGGCCTTGCTGGACAGCCTTTTTGAGCATCCTGCAGGAGTGTTTTCCTATTGTGCCTACGAGCGAACCATCGAATTTCTAGCGTGCCAACATCGCGTTCTGCAACCTACTAGATCCTCGTGGCCGCTCTTATGCCTTTTTTGTTGTACCTGTGACTTGCGCCTGCTCGATCTCTGCGACGGTCTCGGCGTCTTCCTGGAGCCGTTCGCTCCCCTCGTCGGCCGGCATAAACTGCTCGACCCTGGTGTTCCCGCTATCGACGACAAACACGCTTCCTTTGGCATCGACTGCAATGCCGTAGGGGAAATTGAATTGGCCTTTGCCGTTACCGAACCCGCCCCACTGGGTGATGAAATTGCCTTCTTTGTCGAATTTCTCGATACGGTGGTTCCCTGTGTCCGTCACATAGACATCGCCGGCTCCATCGACCGTGATGCCCCAGGGTGACCGTAATTGACCCGCCTCCTGTGCGTGCGGGCTGCTTGCGTGGCCCGGCTCGGCACTGCCGCCCCACTTGGTCAGCAACTGCGGGAGCACGTTGGTGCTCGTATCAAACTTCTGAATCCGGTGATTGCCCATGTCGACGACGTAGACGGACCCATCCGCCTGATCCACAGCCGCGCCGCGCGGGAAGTAGAACTGGCCGTCTCCGTTCCCGAAGCTGCCCCAGGACATGATGAACTCCCCGTTCATATCGAACTTCTGGACTCGGAAATTGGCGCTGTCGACCACATAGACATACCCACGCACCCGATCTACCGCGACACCCCAGGGTGAGTTGAACTGCCCTTCGCCGTTTCCGCGCGACCCGAACTTCATGAGATAGCCGCCGAGCTTCCCGTCGAATTTCTGGACACGGTGATTGTTCGTATCGACCACCCAGACGTCCCCCTTGCCGTCGCACGCAATTCCGGTGGGGTTATGGAAATTCGAATTGGCCGAACCGAAATTTCCCCAGAGAATGATGAAGTTTCCGGCATTGTCGAATTTCTGAATCCTGTTATTGCCGTTGTCGACCACGAACAGCGATCCTTGCTGATCGACGCAGAGACCGTACACCGGGGCCATGAACTCGCCGCCATGCAGCAGGGACGCCCCGCGCCCCGTTCGGCCCCATTCGGACACGCATAGATATCCCGACGTGTTGACCAAAATCGTGCAGCTTGCAGGGGTGGAGACATTGCCTCCCACATCCTTGAACCAGACATAAATCGTCTTCTGCCCGTCTCCCAGCGACAAGATAAACGGAATCGTCGCACCAAACTTTAAGGCCGGCGTCACATCGACCCATCCCGGCGTCCCCGCCGTGGGAGTCATGGGCGCTTCCGAGATAAAGTATGCCGATACTCCGGTATCGACATCGTTCGCTGAAATCGTGACGATGACTTCCGGCGTATTCGTCATGAACGCGCCATGATTCACCACCGCGTATGGATTTTGCGGCGCCGTGACATCGATGAGCACCGGCGTAGCCACCACTTCGCTCGACAACTCGCTTTCGGCGCCGGACTCGAACACCGCAGTCACGGCATAGTAATACGGCGTATCGTTCGAGAGACCGGTGTGCGCGTAGGGATTCATCACCCCTTCGATTTTCGTCGCCGACTGGCTCGTGAGGTTGGGGGTCGTATTGAAATAGATGTTGTAGGACTGGGCGCCAGGGACTTCCATCCAACTCAGAAAGACCTCCGTATCGCCGGCTTTGACCGCCACGCTGCGGGGCGGCGGAGTCTCGCTTGGCACCTTATTGGCAGAAGCCAAAGCCGCATCCTTCCCGCGATTAACCTCCTCGTCGGTCGGCACATACTTGAGAATGCGGCCATTGCCACTGTCGACCACATAGACGCAACCCTCTTTGTCGACCGCGATCCCGTATGGGAAATTGAGCTGCCCTTCTGATTTCCCGCGGTTCCCCCAGGCACAGAGGAATGTCCCGTTGCCATCGAACTTTTGAATGCGATGGTTCCCGGTATCGACTACATAGACGTTGCCGAGCGCATCGCAGGCAATCCCCCAGGGGGACTTGAATTGGCCGGGGCCGGCACCTTCTCGACCCCACTTGGCAAGGAAGCTCCCACGGGCATCGAACTTCTGAATGCGATTATTGCTTTCATCGGCCACGAAGATATTGCCGACAAAATCGACCGCCACGCCGCGTGGGAAAAAGAAGGCGCCGTCGAAGCTCCCGTCACGGCCCCATTTGAGTAACGCCGTTCCGTCCGAGGTGAATTTCTGAATGCGTGCGTTGCTCGTGTCGGACACGTAGAGATTCCCTTCCGAGTCCGTCGCAAGCCCCCAGGGCACGTCGAACTTGCCCAGCTCGGCCCCGCGCCACGCAAACCCGAACTTGCCCCAGGCCTGCATCACATTGCCATCGAGATCGAACTTCTGCACGCGGTTATTGCCGCTATCTGCGATATAAAGGACATCGTTCGGCCCGACCGCCAATCCACGCGGATAGTAGAAGTTCCCTTCTTGGGAAGAGGGGTCGCCGCCCCATCGCGCGAGAAACTTCCCCGACTTGTCGAGTTTCTGAATCGAATGGTTATCGGTATCGGCGATGTAGATGTTCCCGTCCTTGTCGAGCGCGATCCCCGTGGGCGAACTGAACTCCCCATCGTCCACACCTTCCCGACCGATGCTCATGGCCAACAGATAAGGCGAGGGGATCGCCATGACCTCTTGAGATTCGAGACTCTCCCCCTTTTGCGTGACCACGGTCACGACATAGTGGTAGCAGGTCCCGTTAGCCAGGTCGTCATGGATAAAGGGACTCTGAACGCCTTCCAAACAGGTGCCCTTATCTTTCTTCACCCCGATAACGGCTTTAAAATCGTCTTCGCCGGCTATCGGACGCGTGAGTTCGGAGAACTTGATCGCCACGCCCTTGGTAGTTTGGAAATAGAGATTGTAATACATGGCATCGGGAACGGGATCCCAGGTAATGGTGACCCGCCCATTCCCCGGTTTCGCGAACACATTCGCCGGGGGCGGCGGAAGTTCTTCTTCTTCGGCAATCGAATCGCCGGCACCCCATTCTCCCTGGGTACCTTCGATAGTCAAATGCGTTCGATCAAACCGAAACATCTCGTCGAGCAGCCATGTTTTGATCATTTGTGGTGCCTCGTGTGACTAGACTGGGTGGTACCGAAGAACTTCGCCTCTTTCAACAACTTAGATTGAGAACGGCAAGTCTAACAAAGCGGCTTGAAGGGAGTCAACGGGGCTGAGCGCCCTTGGCACCCGCGCAACGCGCAGCTTCACGCAAGGGAGTAGCCAGACCGCCCTTCTTGCTCGCAGAACGCGCACGATAAAGCTGTGCTCGTTCGATGCGCGCAGTAAAGGACAGTCTGGCCACTCCTTATTGAAAAGTTGAGCAATCAGAAGGCCCTCGTTGCGCACGCAATCCAAGCGCGATTCAGGCCCCGTCTCGGGAAGGATGTGGAGAAAGAAGGAAGGGACGAGCAATTAATCCTAGAGCAGGGGTCACGCGCGGACGGACTGAAGCCCAGGGAGCAGGCAGGTCCATTGAAGCTGAAACTTAAGCCTGTTCAACCGGTTCTTCAAGCAGCACATCGTCGGTCTCTGCATCGAAGGCCACCACGGCCTCATCTTCCGCAAGATCACTCGTGACCGGGAGTGCTTCTGAGTAGGACGTCTCGGAGGTCTCGACCCCCACCAGTGACTCCACTTCGATCGGCAAGAGGGCCTGCTCGGACTCGCCGAGTTCTTTGAATTCACGCAACGGCGGGAGCTGGCTCAAATCTTGTAAACCGAAATGCTCGAGAAAGAACTTGGTCGTCCCATACATGATCGGCCGACCCGGCACATCTTTTCGCCCGACGATCCGCACTAGCTTGCGCTCACACAACGTACGCAGGACACCGGACGTTTCGACGCCACGAATCTCTTCGATCTCAGACCGCACGAGCGGCTGTTTATAGGCGATAATGGCGAGAGATTCGAGCGCGGAGCGAGAAAGCTTTTGCGCCGCCTTGGCCTTATCCATCCGTTTCAGCCAGGGTCCATACTCCTGCTTCGTCACCAGCCGATATCCGCCTGCGACCTGCACGAGCTGAATGCCTCGCCCATCCTGATCTAAATCGTGCGTAAGCAATTCCAGCGCCTGAACCACTTCGGCTTTTGAGACCGTCCCCAAGATAGACATCAGCCGAGCGACCGGCACCGGTTCGGGCGACACGAATAAGACAGCTTCAAGAATGGCTTTAAGCTCCCGCGCGCCGATAGCCTCCGCCTGGCTGTTCACCCCCTCGACGCTGGCTTTCTTCGCCGCATCGTCCGGCACCCCGCTGCCCTCAATGACTGGCGCTACCTCTGTCAGAACCATGTCGTCCGTTTCTTGTTCCACGGTTGAGCTCATGCTCCCCTCCATTCAGCATCATCCAATTCCGCCGGGTCTGGTACGAGTGAGAAGGCGCGCGACACGAGAATCGGCCCAAAATGTTCTGTCTGGAATACCCGAGCCGTTCGAAGCTTCATGAGTTCCAGCAACGCCAAGAACGTGACGATGATCACGAGCCGATGGCAGGACGACTCGAAGAGTTCGACAAAATTCACGGACTCCTGCCCCTCTAACATTTCCAAAATCGTGTTCATTCGCTCGCGAACCGTCAAGTTGTCGGGGAGGATATCCATGAACTTCTTGCCGGGATTGCGATCGAGGATCCCCTGCAACGCATCCACTAAATCGAACAGGCTGACATTGTCCAACAGCGTCTCATCCGATTCCAATTCGACCGCCGGGCTCTGTTCACGGCTGTAAATCTCCCGCCACAACCGCTCGTGTTCGTCCAACTGACGGGCGGCTTCTTTGAACTGTTTGTACTCAAGCAGCCGCCGCACCAATTCCTCGCGGGGATCGGGCCCGTCTTCTTCATCAGCAGCCGTCTCATCGGCGGGAAGCAGCATCTTGGATTTGATCTGGAGCAAGGTCGCCGCCATCACGAGAAATTCCCCCGCGACCGTCAGATTCAGGTCTTCCATCGCCTCAATATAGGTGAGGTATTGCTGAGCAATCAGGTGGATGGGAATGTCGTAGATGTTGATCTCGCTTTTCTTAATGAGATGAAGCAAGAGATCGAGGGGCCCTTCAAAGTTCTCGATGCGAACCTGATAGGGTAATTCGGCTTGTTCGATGGCGTCGAGGCGGTTATCCACAAGCGGACTTATACCAGCTTTGGGGGAGACGGAGCAAGCCTCCATCTATTAGTAGTGGTCAGCGAGGGGAAAGCCCCCTGTCAACGCGACCGAATCAGATAGACGATCAGCAGGACGCTGAACACTAGAAGAGAGAGGGTGATCGCATACTGTATTCTCTGATTTTCGAGCCCCAGGGGTGCCGGAGCGGTCTCCGATCGCGTCGCTCTGGTAAACTGTGGACCTTTTTCGAAAAAGACTTTGGAAAAGTCGTCTCGCCCCTTGAACGACGCATCGGAAAAATCCGCCGTCGATCGGAACGTGGCCCGGCGAAAGTACGCGTCTCCGTCGAACCTGGTAAAGGTGAAAAACGCCTCACGGTCAAACGATGCTTCAGAGAAATCCGCCAGGCCTTGAAAGCGGCTCCCGGAAAACCCTGTACCCAACTTGAAATAGGTGCGCGACAGATTGGCATCCTTCTCGAAGACCACCTCCAAAAACTCCGCCAACCCGTTGAACCCCGACTGCTGGAAGGTGACCGGCCCCTGGAATACAGATCGGTGGAATCTCGTATGTGGGCCAAACGCCGTTTTCTCGGCAAACAGGTCGCGCAGAAATCGTCCCTGCACAAAATAGCTCTCCCGCAAGAACACCGCCCCTGATAACGTCATCGGTTGCATGAACACAGCCCGCGAGAGGTCAACGATCTCTTCAAACCTGGTCCCGCTGAACTTCACAGCCCCCTTCACCACCAGCAGCCCTTGTGTCGATCGGTGCCTGATCGCTCCGCGCACCACCGAATTGACGATCGTCATGGAGCCGGGAATCACGCGCACCTCGCGCACCTGCAGCTCCTTCATCCCCTCAAGCTCGGACGGCAACGGACCCACGGGCAACGTATCCAAAGACAGCTCGCCGCGAATGACCACCCCTGAGAGATCGATCCCCTTCCCTTCCCTGAACGCCTGCAGCAACTGCGTCGCATCCACCGCTCGCGCCTCTCGCTCTTGCTCCGTGCAGTCGGCGCCCAGATGAAGCGTCAACGCCACCCCCGGGCCTGAAGCAGGCGTCTCCACCTGACAGTTCGAGGCAGCGGCATCGAGCGGCAGCCAGGGAATGGCCAGCCCTCCCACCATGATCCATGCAAACATCCGATTCATCTGCACGCCCTTATACGGAATGCCATGACCCAACGCAAGGCAAGAACCGCCGACTTGCTGTACTGCCCAACCGGATTTGCTACACTTTCGCGAACGGACGTATCACCGGCCGACACCATCCTCTCTCTATCGCATGGGGAGCCCCATGATGCCACGCCATCTTGCCGTCACCTATATCTTGATCATCACCCTCCTGTGTGGGAACTCGCTGTCGGTCTCGGCGGACAGCGTCATTGAACTCCCGGTCCTGGCCGCGATTCGCCAGAACAATCTCGGCGTGTTTGAGATCCTGATGATGTGGTGGGACAAGAAACCGGAACCGAATCCCGTTCAACTACAATGGCTCCTCGCCGGCGTGCGACTGGGAAACGCTCATTTAGGCGCCATGGCTCAGGCCTTTGCCTATGCCGTCGAACGCACGCCCTCGGTCCAGCATAGCGGGACCGTGTCTGTACAAGGGGTGGCCTACCAGCCCACAGGCAGCGACGGACCAAGCGCCGGCGCGGCTATGGCCGTGGGATTCATCGCCATGTTCAAGGGCGAGCACATTCAACGAGGCATTGCCCTGACCGGAACCATTGAGCCGGGAGGACAGATCGGCCCGGTGGGCAGCATCCCGGATAAGATTCGTGCCGCCGCACGAGAAGGTTATCGCACCGTGCTGGTTCCACGCGGACAGATTTATGACGCGCGATGGAACCTGAACGAATTGGGATTTCAGCTCAATGTGGCAGTGAAGGAAGTCGATACCATCGATGAGGCCTATCAGCTGATGACGGGCCAACGTATCTAGCAGGATGTTGAAAAAGGCCGCCGGCTTCCTTGAGGGTTACGGCTCAGGCCAAGGCTGAAAAAAAAGAGTCTGATCTTCGCTCAACCTTGACCTCGGCCTCAACCTACTAAGCTGTGGCTCCCCGCATGATCGCCTCATACTCCACTTGCGTCAGCCGATGCATGCCCAACGTCAATCGTCGAGTGAGTTCGGCCTGATCGGCAATCTGCAACACGTTGAGCAGCAGCGCCTGGCTGGCAGCGGACGAGCAGGCCAACCGGCGCACCCCGTCAATTCGCACAAAGCCAAATCTGGCCTCAGTTCTCAGCTCATCGCTGAGGAACGCATCCAACGCGGAGAAATCCAACACAGGCGACAGGATCTGAAACTCGGCACAGAGCCCGACCTTCAGCACATACACAAGCCCACGGGACTGCGCATCGAGATAGGTCTGGAGATTCGTCCTGATCAGCCCGGTGCAGAGCCCCCAGAGACCATGCCCGAGCTGCAGTTCGGCACTTTCCTCCGAGGTGCGTTCTCGCAAGGCCCCGGCCACAAACAAAAAATGACTCATTGGAGGTTCATCACAGAGTATTCAGCGGGAGGATGATACACATGTGGAACGGACGCCTTGATACCGGGACAGACTCACAACGTCATCGGGCTAGACAACTCGGCCGAGTCGTCCAGAATAGGCATCCCGTGCGGGTGTCAGTGCGTGTGGTAATCGTCTGCGTCGTCTAACAGGCCTTCCGGCTTTTCAAGAAAATCGGCATCGTCTTCATCTTCTCCGTCCAGCGTGAGTTCTTCTTCCACATCCTCATCAGCTTCACCAGCTATACCCAGATCATCCTCGCCCAGTTCCTCGTCAAAATCGGCGTCTTTCGGTATTGGCGACCCCATCGGCCGCGACAACGAGGGCTTCTGAGGTTCCTCAGCCTCGAACGGCTTCACGGATTTCTTGTCCAGGGCCGGGGCAGCCGCTGGCTTCGATGAGACGGCTGATACGGGCTTCACCACCGCTTTTTTCACGGCGGGCTTGGGTGCCACCGCAGAGCGCTTCTTGGCAGTTTTCGTGCCAGCTTTCTTCGGAGCTTTCTTTGCAGCGGGTTTCTTGGCTACCTTCTTCACTGCGGGCTTTCCTTTGGCTTTGGCTTTGGCTTTGGCCTTCGCAGGTGTCTTCTTCGCGGACTGCTTCTTGTTCTTCGCCATCGAATTTCCCCTTTCTCATCCATTGGATGTCTGACGCGGCCTCCATCTAGCATGAACCTATAGAGTCTTGCAACTCACACATCTACCCCCTCTAAAAGGATGCTGAAATGATCGCTCTTCTTACCTGCCCAGCCCCAGCGGCTACTTCACCCGCCCGCCCTGAGTCTGCCAAAACAGCCTCTTCACCCCGGGACGCGCGTTGCTCCAAGCATGCCATAGCGAGTGAGGTGGGCTGAGGTCGAGGTCAAGCGAAGACCTGACTTTCTTCATCTCAGCCTTAACCTTCTAAGAACGCGGCAGACTTTTTCAGCATCCTGCTCGAGGGAGATCCTCACGGACTCACCAGCACGGTGATAATCGCCGGAAGACTATCCGCCCCCTTCACCCTATCCGGCCCCGCCATGTCCATCACCGTGAGCGCAAATTGGAATGATTTTGGCTCTGACACCGGCGGAGCAACAAACGTGGCCTTGGCTTCATTGACGTTGCTCAGGGTCACCCGATGGCCGCGAATCTGCTTCCATGAGTAGCGCAGCGGATCGCCATCCGGGTCACTGCTCTGGAGGCCATCGAGCACAACCAGGCTGCCGGTTTTGGCGTGCAACTCCGAAGCGATTCGCGCGATCGGCGCACGATTCTCCGTGGCATCGGCATCCACGGACACCTCCACAACCCCTGACTTCCCTCGGTACCAGACGGTAATACGCGCCTTTCCATTCCCCATAACCTGGACGATCCCTGCGGCATCGACCTGCACGACCGACTCGTCCGATGATCGGTATGTACTCCCGGACTTAGGCGACGTAAGTGGACGAAGGACGCCATCGGAAAATTGCCCGACAGCCGGCACCACGACACGTTGTCCGATCGTGTCTAATCGCCAAGGCTTTTGCACTGCAAACTCAATATTTGTGAGCGTGGCCGCGGGCTCCACCGTGACAAGCACCTCGTCGAAGTCCTCGTATCCGGCTAACCGACCCCGCGTCACTTCCCCCACGACAAGGAGACGCATCATTCCCAGGGCATCGGCTGGAATCCCAACCGCACCTGAAAACGGGGATGCGGCCCCGGCCGGACTGAACGGAGCCGGCTGGGCCTGGTGCGAGGCCAGAGGCTCCTCATCGGCACGATACCAATAGTACTTGACGCTTCGGAGATTCACGTCTTTCCCCACTTCAACCACAACGGGGGTCGCACCGCCAGAGGGCAGGACTGCGTCCGGCTGGGGAGCTGTGAGCGTCAACGCCCATAGGTCAACGCCGCCTGCCTCGCCCAGAACTAGTCCAATAGTACAGGCCACCAGTCCGATCCGAACAAGCCTCCGAATGGCTCCCACAAAAGCCTCCCGCAGAATTCAGACCATCTGTCAAAACATAGGCGGGCCCGGAGCGGAGGATGGTACAATCAGGCCCTGACGTCAAGCGCGCGGCTTCCGCATACCTTCAGCATACGATGGTTTCTACCCCCTACTTGACCTTGACCGGCATGGTAAAATAATTATAAGTGAAAAAGAGCGAACCCTTCTTGCAGAAACTGGCTCTTAGTGAATAGAGATTGGATCGGGTGAGGCACCCAATGACTTCCCGCATGATCATCCTCACAGGACTGATACTGGGGCTATTCTCGGCTTGGCCGACGGCAGCGACGCCCCCCTACACCGCCATCATTATTGAGAGCGGATCCCCCTACTTCGTCCCGAAGTCTGTCACCGTCTCGACCGGATCTCCGATCAAGTGGGAAAACCCTACCGCGGCAGAACACACTGTGACCCATACCGGTTGTTTGGAGGACGGCGATCAATGCGCCTTCGATTCCGGCCTCGTGCTGCCAAACGGCACCTTTGCACTCCCCGGACTCGCTCCTGGCCGATACCCCTACATCTGCCGTATTCACCCCATCATGCGTGGAGTCATCACCGTCACGGACTCATCTGTCCCCTCCCAGCTCTAAAGCCCGTCGTTCATACCTCATCGATCGCATCTCGCTAAATCCCGGAAGACCTTCACGCTTCACGGGATCAGGGGCGCTTCACGAACGACGCGTCACGCCTCTTAAGCCCTTGCGAGGATCCCGGCCCGTCGTGTAGGCTGCGGCGCTCAAACAGGTCACGTCGATCATGAAACCAGCTGTCGCCGCTCACGAACCGCTCAGCCTCACCGGGGAGACGCTCAGTCTCCTGGCCTGGCACATCCCCGATCTCGTCGCCTATCAGCACGACGAAGACGAATGGTGGTTCGCCCCCCTCGATGACAACCTGCCGATCGTGCGATTGAATCGCACCGGCCTGGAGATGTTACAGGCGATGAACGGCCACACCACCGTCGGGGCACTGGTGGTGAAATACGGGACGCGCGTCTGCGGACCGGACGGACAGCCGGGACAGTGGCATCTGGAACATTGGGCCCTGCCCACCTATTCACTTTGCTACTTCGGCACAGAGCCCCCGGGCGGCCACCGCCACAAAGCCAAGTGGGATCTGCTCCTCCAGCAAATCAGGGAAGGCTGGTCAGGACAGGAAGGGTTCGAGGGCGAAGAGCATCTTGAAGACTTTCATCACCACGAACTGACCGACAGCGGTGAAGACGACGGCCACTTCGACCTGATCGAAACTACTGTCTCGCATCTCTTCCGGGAACCGAACGACACGCTCAACGGCTTGACCTATGGCCGGCTGCTCATGCGGCAATTGCGGAAACTGGGCTGGTTCGCCCCCAAACCACGCGTCATCGTGGAAGTGGGCGGCGGACTCGGATACCTCGCCCGAGAGTTAGGCAAGGAGCTCTTGCCGTTCGAAAAGCAGGCCATCCGGTACATCTCCCTCGACATCACCCAGCCCTTCCTCAAGCTGCAAGTCACCCGCGCCAAGGCCGGAGGTTGGGGAGGCATCGGCACCCGCGCTAACGGCGAATGGCTTCCCTTCAAAGACAACTCCGTCGACCTCGTCATCGACAACGAGAACATGGCCGACATGACGCCGGTGAAGCTGACCAGGAAAGAACTCCTCGATGGGAAAGGCGCCACGCCGCAGCATCAGGAAGCGTTGGATTGGATCAGACGCGTGCGGCTGCCGTTGGGCGCGGACCTGCCGGAGGACGTGATCTTCAACCTCGGCCCCTTCCGATTCGTGGCAGAATTGTGGCGGGTATTGAAGCCGGGCGGCAGGGCGTTCCTCACTGAATTCGGGATCGAAGAAGGCTGGCCGGCGCCGGTCAAGCTGCCCGGCCACACGGAGTACGAAGTCCAGTACAGCCACCTGCGCCAGGCGACCCGCTGGCTGGGCTTTCAAGAGCGCTATCTCTCGCTACCCCAGTTCCTCGCCATCAAACCGGATACCAAAGTGCTCTGTACCGGCGCGGCCTATACCATTCAGCGGTTCTGCCAGGCCATGAACAAGCCCTTCATCGTGCGAGCCTATACGGAGAAGGAATTGCAGCAGGCGCTGGGCGACATGCTCCCGAAACTCCACGGCTGCCACTACCATGACGTGGCAGATCCCGCCTGGTTCGGTCTCATCGACTTCAAAGTCTTGTTATTGGAAAAGCCCGGCGGAACCCCTAAAGCCAGCTTCTCGGAGAACCAAGGCTATCGGTGGTATTCGCAGAAGTAGAGGCAGGGCGACCGGACTGCCCTTTGTGCTCGCACAACGCACCGCCTCAGAAGGCCCTCGTTGGACGCGCGCAGTGAAGGACAGTCTGGTCGCCCTGCTGGTGAGTGGAAGGGAAGCCTTGGAAAGTAGAACGGACTCGTTTATCTGCTCGCCGACCACGCACACAGGAATCTTCAGATTCTCATATCAAGGGCGGTGCTCGGTCGATGCGCGCAGTGGGGAACCAACCAGGCCATCCCAACCAGAGTAACACCGGAAAAGACGCCTTTATTGGACGCGTGCAATACCGGGCGATCATAGCCCCTGGATCGGACACGGCAGACACGCCGGATGGCACTAAGAGAATGACGGGTAACACAGCTCTTACGATTTTCTTGGTCTCTCGGAATAGTTACCTGTGATGCCTAAACTGCAAGTCAGGACCTACGTGGGATTATTCTTCCTGCTTGGTTCCAAGTGCATGTCCCGTAGAAAATTGAGCACCTCTTCGGCCACAACCCGATGGCCTTTCTCATTGTAATGACCACGCCGCCTGAAGGGGAAAAGACTCAAAGGATCAGCCTGGGCCTGAAATCTAGGATGTAGATCGATCAGTGGGAGATCCAGGTCTCGCACGATCCGAAGGACCTGCTCCCGATCCTTGTTGACGAACTCTGGCTTAGCGTACCGTTCATACTGCGGCAGGTAGACGAAGACCAGCTTGCCCCCCCATTGGGACACCGTGCTCTTCGCTTGCGACAAAGTCTTAGCAAACAGATCGAGGTCATCACGAGACAGCGCCGGAAGGGGAGCAAGGGCCTGCACTTCATCTTTGGGTCCCTGCGAAAATCTCACCAGAACTTGCTCAGCAGCTTTCCGGAGATGGGACATCTTGATCAGCGCTTCAAATTCATCTGAGTGACTGAGCGGATCACGTAGGTGTTCAGAGAAAAATACCAGCTTACTTCGCACGGTGAAATTCTCCAATGTTCGATCCACATGCCTTTTTAAGGCCTGATCAATCTCCGCTTGCCTGGCTATCAATCCCTGTGTAAACTCCGGCGTCAAATATTTCGTTAAAAATGTCTTTTTCTCCTTAAGCAGCTCTCCCATGTCATTCATCTCGAAGTAAAACCAGAGAACCACCCGGGGACGCAGAGGCGGCACATACTCCTTGAGTGTCGCCAGTTCAAGTAAGGGACCATTCCCGTCCCCTCCAAGATTCAACGTCGCCGGGTAGCGCTGCCGAATCAAGGAGGCAAAGTTGGTCTCGGTCTTCACACATGCTCCATGGGCATAGGAGTCCCCGATCACGGCAACATCCAGGGGGTCAGGTGCGCTCCAGAGGCCCTTTGGATTCTCAAATCCATGCTCATCACTCTCATAAATTACATAGTAGCCGTTCTCATTGCAGTACACCGTGGTGGTGTTGGAAACGCCACCAAGCGGCAGGGCCGGGGCGCCGTTGATCTCAATGACGGGGTCCTCGTAGGAGTTCGGCCAGCCATCGAACAAAAACTGTGGCGCTATGGAAGGCCACGCATCAACGTTCTTGGCTCGCAAATCAGTTAGCACTTGGAGGCGACTTCGTCTGTCAAAGGAAATGCCCGATGGGCTGGCGGCGAGAGCACGTGCGTCCGCATATTCCTCCCCAGATTGGAAGGGAAGCCACTGCATCCGTGACTGAACCGGAGACAGATCGTCTTCGACCGCAAGCACCAATTCACCTGCATAGGCGCTGATGCAAAGGGCCATGCCGACAAGGACAGCATTGACGCGGAAGTTTGGGGGTAGCCGCAATGTTACCAATAACCCGGCGATCAGGATGAGAGGCACGAGATATAATGAGTCCCACCCATGATGCCCGACCAGATAGCACCAGAAGCCGTACAGAACCAGACTTGCAGTCTTCAAGATAACGTCCGCTATACGTGTGGCCATTTATTCATCCTCACCACGATTATCGGGCATCCAAGCAACACTGGTGTAGGGTGCGTCACCCCTTGCAGGTTGGCCCATTAACAGTGCGTCACGCCTCTAAGGCTGAGCAGCAGTGCCACTGTTTGCAGAAAAATTTACGAGGAGACAACGGAAGGGGGAGCACGAGGGCCTTGAGGAGGCGAGAACAGAAGAAGCCTGCGGTGTGTCGCACGCGATTCAATAGCCGAGTTGGATAGGATTGGCCTGTTAGGAAGACAGCACACAACGCCGAGGACACTTAACTGTCTCATCTTTCGACTTTTAGAATCGTCTGTCGAGAGAACGAAGCCAAGCTCCGGAGAGTTCGAGACCCGTTTCGACAAGTGAGCGAAATGATCGTGAGGGCAGGAGAATTCACCGGGGAGATCAGGAGTAAAAACGGTGTGAGCTCCAAAGCTCTGAAGAGAGGACCAACGATCAGTTGTGTCGGGGAGATGGGTATGGAAAAGAGGAACTGTCGTGACCCAGGCGATCACCCATGCGAGGACCAGCAGGCGCAACCGCAAGAACTCTTGAACGGGAGGCATAGACGCCTCTAAGTAGATTGCCTGGAGCTTTGTGTCTCAGTTTTGAGTGATTGAAGTCTAGCACGTTCTTCGATCTTGTCTGAATACCCCTTGTGGGGTATTCTCAGTTATATGCTGGCAACCTGTGCGCTCTGTGCGGTTTCGCTCGGCTGAGAAGAGTCGATCCCACAAACATCCTGCAGATGCTTTGCCGGCAGGTTTCGCATTGGACTTCGGCATGGTGGGATTAAGGAGCACCAGGAGCCAATTTCCGACCCCCTGGAATGGACTCAGTCGCAGTCTTCTTGGGTATCACCAAGGTTTCGTTCACAGAGGGTCTTCTGGTAGAAATCGATCACCTTCACCGAGACGTCCCCCCCGGGGTAGAGCGAGTCGCTAAGTCCAAAAGCAATCCTTCGCGCAGCCCCAGATCGCTGACGAGTACGCTTGACATCCCCAACGTCTCCATGATCGTCCGGATGATGATGGCGCCGCCGGCGATGACTTCTTCGCGGCCTTTTTCTAAGCCAGGCAGACCGGCTCGGTCGGTTTTCTTTCGGCTGAGGAGCGTCTGTTCGAGTTCTCGAATAGCGCCGAGCTGCAGTCTGTAGTTATGAATTCTGGCCGGCTCATAGGTGGGAAGTTTCTGGGCCATGGAGGCTAGGCTGGTGATGGTTCCCGCTGTGCCGACGAAGGTGGCCATCTGATAGTTGCCCATGTCGGCGACTGCTGCTTTCGTCTCCCTCTCGACCCACTCGCGCGCCTGTCGTACTTCCTCGTCAGTTGGAGGGTCGTGATGCAGGAGCCGTTCACAGAGACGCACGACGCCGATATCGATCGATCGCACGACCGGATTCTGGCCAGGCCAATCCAGGATGAACTCGGTGCTGCCGCCGCCAATGTCGAGGGCCAGCACGCCGGTCACGCCAGGCGGCAAGCCGGAGCGAATGCCCTGCATTGTCCGCCTGGCTTCTTCGTGGCCTGTAATGATCTCAACTTCAAAACCTGCCTCACGCTTCACGCGATCGAGAAACTCATCACGGTTCGCTGCATCGCGCACTGCGCTCGTCGCAACGGCCGCCACAGCATCGACATGAGAAGCATCGATGATCTCCCGCCATTCTCTGAGGCACTGCAGCACCCGGTCCATCGCCGCATCGCTCAGCTGCTTGGTCTGATCGACGCCCTCGCCCAGACGAAGGATTCGCCGCTCAGATCGTACTTCTATCAGTCTTCCGCCAGGCGGCAGATCGCCGATCAGCAACCGGCAGGTGAGCGTACCGATGTCTACGCCGGCGAGACGCATCGTGCGTGACGGGTCGTTCATACGTCGCTCCGAACCTCTGTCATCTCCGATTCAAGCTTCCCGCGTGCCTCTTTGAGCTCTTGAATCTCTTTGACGAGTCGACCGATTTCCGCGTCGTACAGGACCCGCTCAACCGGTTCGCCTCCCTCGCGCAGGTTGACCGCTCGCTCACCGACATCCCGATAGAGGTCGCCCAATTGCTGGTCGAGCTTGCGGATTCCGAGCCGGATCCGCAGCAACTCCGTTTCTTCCAACGCACGGTTCGCCACCTGCGCCGTGCCAAGGCGTAACGTCGCCAACCCCGCTTTCAAGTCATGCTTCAATCGCTGCAAGAGTCCCATTTTCTCCTACCTCTCCCCTCTCTCCATTCCACCCGGCGGGGGATGCCTGGACTAGCATCTCCACTCTCACCACCTCTCCAGGGGAGTGGCCAGGCTGCCCTCGACTGCGCGCATTGGACGAGCACCGTTTCATCGTGCGCGTTCTGCGAGCAAAGAGGGCACCTGGCCGCTCCCCCCTTAACTCACCGACCCTAAATCCAATTTCGCTTCCCACCGCCGCAACATCGTCTCTCGCAAGGCCCGGTGCACCGGCGCCTTCAGCTGCGGGTCCTGCTTCAAGAGTGCAAAGGCCTCCTGCCGCGCATGCTGGAGCAGATCGGCGTCCCGCACCAGGTTCGCGACGCGAAACTCCGGCATGCCCCACTGCCGGAATCCAAAAAACTCGCCGGGCCCGCGAATGCGGAGATCTTCCTCGGCGATCACAAACCCGTCGGTCGATCGCACGAGCGCTTCCAGCCGCTCCCGGGCCGCCGATGCCGGTTCGCCGGCCGCTTTGGGCTTCGCCGATCGAAACAACACCCCGCCCGAGGCCATCAGCAGACAATAGGACTGGTGGCCGCTTCGCCCGACCCGTCCACGCAATTGGTGCAACTGCGCCAGCCCGAACCGCTCGGCATGCTCGATCATCATGACCGTGGCATTGGGCACATCGACTCCGACCTCCACCACCGTCGTCGAGACCAATACCTGGATCTCCCCCTTCTTATACGATGCCATGATCTGTTGTTTCTCTTCCGGCTTCATCCGGCCGTGCAGTAGCCCGACGCGAAACTCGGCCAATGCTTCCGCTTGTAGCTGCTCAGCGCCTTGCATGGCCGCCTGGAGATCGGTCTTCTCCGATTCTTCGACGAGGGGATACACCACATAGGCTTGACGGCCGCTCCGCAATTCATCTCGTAGAATCTGATAGGCCCGCCCCCGCTGGCTGTCGCTCAAGAGAAATGTCCGTACCGGTTTTCGCCCCGGCGGCATCTGGTCGATCACCGAGACATCCAGATCCCCGTACACCGTCATGGCCAGCGTTCGTGGAATCGGCGTCGCGGTCAGCACCAGCACATCGGGCTTATACCCCTTCTCGATGAGGGTCTTTCGTTGGAGTACCCCGAATCGATGTTGCTCATCCACTACCGCCAGTCCGAGTTTCGCGAAGGTGATGCCTTGCTGAATAACCGCATGGGTCCCGATCACGACTTGCGCCGTCCCGGAGGCCACCTGCTCGCGAACCGCCTTACGCGCTGCCGCGCGACCACCACCGCTCACGAGCACCACGGATAGCCCGAGTGGTCCCAACAGCCTCTTCATCGTTCGATAGTGCTGTTCGGCGAGAATTTCCGTCGGCGCCATCAGCGCCGCCTGGTAGCCCGATCCACAGGCCAGCACCATCGCCTGCACCGCCACGATGGTTTTGCCGGACCCGACATCGCCCTGCACCAGGCGGTTCATCGGTTTGCGCGACGTCATGTCCGACAGAATCTCGCGAATCACCCGCTCTTGAGCCGCGGTCAACTGAAAGGGCAGCGCCCGATCCAGCTTACCGAGGAGCGGCGTCTTCGGATTGAACAACACCTGCTTGACCCCTTCCTTCATGACTCGTTGCCGCGACGCCAACGCAAGTTGGAGCACAAACAGCTCTTCGAACGCCAAACGCCGATGCGCCGGCGTGAGGCCTCGATCGAGCTGTCCCCCATCCGTCCCGGGCTGAGGGAAATGCACCTCCTGAATGGCTTGTTGAATGGGCGGCAGGCGGTAGCGGGCACGAAGCGGGACAGGCAACACCTCCTGTGCCTCAGCAATATGGGCATCCATCAAACTTTTCATGAGCACACGCATCTGCCGGGAGGTCCATCCCTTGGTTTCGTGGTACACGGGAACGATACGCCCCACGTGCAGCGGCGCTTCGGATTCCGCGCCCACCACTTCGTATTGCGCGACCTCCATCCTCATAGCCACCCACCCCTGCGCGCCGGCCACCACTCGCCCGGTCAACATGACGCTCGTTCCGACGGTAAAGAGTGGCTCAAGAAACGGCTGATTGAAAAACACCGCCTGAAGACGCCCGGTTGAATCCTCCACCACAATGTCGAGGATGGCAAGGCGGCGACTGCGGGCCTTCTTCGCCTCGCTTCGGATGATCGTGCCGCAGATCGAAGCCTGCACACCCGGCACCAGTTGCCCGATCGGGGTCATGACCGAGCGATCCTCATAACGCCAAGGGACAGTCCAGAGGGCATCCTCAACGGTCTCGATTCCGAACCGTTGGAGCAACGATGTGCGCTTCGGGCCGACTCCTTTCACGAAACGGATGGGCTGTTCCCACCATGACCGTGGGGTTTGATTGGTGATTGGCTCATGCATCACGACAGGCTCCGGTTCCTGCCACGCCCTGGCCGGATCGCGGGCTGCCTCGCGCAAGACACCGAGAATCACCGTGGCTTTCTGTAGTCGGCGCTGCTGCTCCTCTGCCGGAAGCCTCTGCTGGTCGTCAAGAAACAGCTCGCGCAGCTGGAGCAACGCTGCTTCGATCACCCGCGGATAGACGCGATCGGAAAGGGCCTGCATGACCTGTGAGGAGACAAAGTGACTCAGATTCTTGACAGTGGGCAGGTGTGCGAAGGCATCGCGAGTCGCGAATTCGATCGGACGCGCGACTCGGTCCAGCCATTGCTGAAACTGTTCAGGAGGGTTGGGCTCGAAAGAGCGCCGTATCACAGCGGCGGATCGTATCATAGCCTCCGCCCCTCCTCAACGAGCAGGCTGCTGAAAAAGTCCGCCGCGTTCTTGGAAGGTTAAGGCTGAGGCCAAGGCTGAAGGAAAGAACGTCAGGTCTTCGCTCAACCTTGACCTGGACCTCAGCCTGCCTCACTCGCTGCGGCCTTTCTGGACGGCCTTTTTGAGCAGCCTGCGAGCCTTGTAAATTCTATGACAATCCTTTGTGGCGCTTCCCTAAGGTGCTACACTGAGTTTCATCCGAATAGGGTCCTTATGTACCGTCGCAACATATTTCACATTTTGTATCCCGCCGCCTGCCTACTGGGACTGTTCATCGTCTATCAAGCCTGGCTCAAACCGACCTATCTGCCTACGCCGTCACCAGATCAGCCTGATGCCGTCGTAGAAGACTCGCAGGACGCGAAGCCGGAACGGTATCATGATGGCCCAGCGGAACCGGAGCAAAAACAGTCTCGCCTGATTGATCCCAGCGTGGTTCCTGAAACGACGCATCGCGAACTGTTGGAGACGATTCGCGACGACATCGAGAAAGGGAACGTTCAGGAGGCGGAAACCAAACTGGCCGAGCTACCGGCAGCCGTCGCAGCCGACAACGCCACGCGCCCCTATGTGGCCGTCCTCTGGAACAATCTCGGCATTCAACGTGAAAAACATGGCGGGACGGCTGTTTCGATCAAGGCGTTCAAGAAAGCTGCGTCACTCGATGCCAAGAATCCCGTCGTCCAACTGAACCTTGCCCATGCTTACTGGGAGCTGCGCGATCCGGCCATGACGCAGGACTTTCTGGAAAATCTGGTCGCCCTGGCTCCGAATGAGCCCTTCCCCCATCTGGCGCTGGCCGAGCTCTTTCAGGAACGGGATCAGCTCGGCGAAGCGGCCCGCCACCTCGATCAGGCCACCGCCCGCGCAGACAAAGACCCGGCTGTGCAATCCTACCTGCGAACCGTCACGGCCAGAGTCCGCGGAACCGAAAAGATTGAAGCGCGGCTCACCAGCCGGGACAGCGCGCACTTTACCGTGAAATTCGACGGGGAAGCCGATCAGGCTACCTGGGCCGCTGTATTGGAGATTCTTGAAGAGGCCTATCGAGAGATCGGCCAGAAGTTCGGACACTTTCCGTCGAAGACCATCGTCGTCGTCCTTCACAGCAAGTCCGCGTTCCAAAGCGCGACCGGCAGCCCGGCGTGGGCCGATGGGCTCTTCGATCCTGTGCTCGGGCGCATCCAGGTTCCTGCGCGGGACGCCTTGGCAGACCGTGCCTGGCTTACACGCGTCCTGCGGCACGAGTTCGTGCACGCCCTCCTGCACGACCAACTCGGCCCCGCCAACAGCGCCGTCCCGACCTGGCTGAACGAAGGCCTAGCCATGGAACTGTCCGGGGATCGCTGGTCGGATCTCGATCAGGTCATGGAGCAGGAGTTTACATTGATTCCTCTGCCTGCCTTAGAGGGGGTGTGGGGAGGGTTGTCCACTGATGCCGCAACCGTGGCCTATCTGGAGGCCAACTCAGCCGTGCATTATCTGATCGACCGGTTCGGCATGCATCGGGTGCAAGAACTCCTCGCCCACCTTAAGGCCAGGCAGGCGCTCTCTGCCGCCATGCAATCGCAGCTCTCGCTGTCGTACGAGCAATTCCAGTCCAGATGGATGAATCAGTTACAAGAGCACGGAAAGAAAGTCTAACTCGCAGTGTATTGCAGCGTCCAACAGTCGGTCAAACCCGCTGCTTCCTCACTAGATCGCCTCCTGCTTCATCCCTTCAGTCCCTTCGCCGCGCCAAGCCGGCAGGTTCTCGGCTGCATCATCATGCCCGGCTACCATCTCTGTCTCCTCCACGGTCGGCTCGATCGTGTCTTCCCACAAGATCTGCCGATCCTGCTCGTTCAACATCCGGATGTGAAACTGGATCTGTTGAGAGGAGGCCGCCAATCCCTCTGTCTGGCCAACGACGGCCCTGCCGACTCGTTCTGCACGCGCAAGCCTGCCGGCCCCGGCTGAGAACTGATCGGCCCACACCAGCTTTCCGGTTGCCGGATCGACGGCACGGAGAAAAAACTGGGGTTGCCCGTCGATGGCGCCTCTGTTGCGGACACGGGTCACCGTCGCCTGGGGCGCGAGATGCGCCGCGACCCGGTGGGTGGAACCCGACTCTTGATTGCTGACCTTGAGATTCAGGATACCTTCCCAGAGAAACCGGCCTGTGGCCGCGTCATAGACGCGGAGCGTGAACGCTGAAAGTCCGTCAGCCCCCGGGCCGACTCCGCCCGCAAAAATACGCTCACGCGGTTGACTCCCCGCTGACGCTGCGTCCTCTCTCACGTCCAACTCATACGTTTCCTCGGAGAGGATCGCGCCGTTCTCGGCATCGTAGGTTTTCACGGTAATTGTGGACGTCCCCGCATTCTCATACCCGACGCCAGCCGCCACGACCTTCCCGGGTTTCACCGGATCGACAGGCGACAGATCCGCAGCCCACGCTGTCAGGGGAGAGCCGTAGCCGATCATGGCTAACGCGATCAAGACGACATAGAAAAGCCTCCTCCGCCCATCGACCCACTGGTCCTGATACACCAGCACGAACTCACGCCCGGTCGGCCTGAACCACTCCCTCACTTCACCTATCGCCTCAGACAGCCACTGGATATTCGTCATGTGCAGTTCTCCCTCGCTTGTGCCGGAGTCTCGCATTGACGCCCTTCAACGTAAATTCCCCACTGTGGGAAGAAACCCCTTCGAAAGAGGGGGAGCGTTGAATAGCCGCGCGAGACAGGCGGGACGAGCGAGGAGAGCAAAGAAACTGGATCCCGATCTGTCCATCTCCGCCTTTCTTGCCAGTCTCGCACTTCACGCGCCACGGTCCATGGGCGCTGGCGGACTTTTTGAGCATCCTGCTGAGAGGAGGATCGTATCGCGAGGGGAAAAGCGGTTACTTGTGCGGGGTTTCTCGACTCGGTTTGCCGGGATTCTCGGAAGCCCCCGCAAGCGGGACTTGGCCAAAGACGGAGTACCGGTACCGGGCCACAAACCAATACAGCAGGTAACCGAAGGGCTTGACTAGCGGAAAGCGCAAGAGGACTGAGAGGACCCGTCCGCCCTTGAGGCCCGGCAGGAGGGCCAGAAAGGCATCGAGCCCACGGGCAATCTCCCCGTTCGGACGGACCAGGAAGGCGACGTCTGGGCGACCTTGCCGATAGCCCTCCCCCAAGGCCTGCCTGGCCTCTTCGCTCTGATACGGGACCATCCGGATCGGTGTGGCATCAGGGTGAGTCTCCAGTCGTTCAAGGCCCTTCCTGGCAGTGACACACAGACGGCACTGGCCGTCGTAGACCAGAAGACAGGCTTGAGACGCTCTGCCAGATAAATCTGCCATCGTCGCAATCCCTCGCGATCACCCACTTACCACATCAAAACCCAAGCTAGCAGGCTAGAGCATACCTCGGTGTAGCCACAATGCACCGTTAGAGTCTTGCGTCTCTCGCGCTGGTTTCAGAATGGTCTAAGGATGCTCAAAAAGGCCGTCCAGAGGCCCGTGAGACGTGGATCGTCAAACGTAAAAGGTTCGGGAGGAAGAGCACTCAGCTGTCCTACGTTTCACCTTTCACGTCGTACCTTTCACGGTTCCTGAGAACGAAGCCGGCGGATTTTTTCTAATGGGATGGACTCCCCCACTTCGGTACCATGGGTCTCACCGGGACTACGGTGCGAACCCACCATCACCAGAAGGAGGGAGTCCACATGATGAACGTCACACGCATTGGGATTGATTTGGCGAAGCAGGTCTTTCAGCTGCACG
>JAGXAR010000002.1 GCA_018971525.1 Nitrospirota bacterium | reverse complement strand
TCAGATGGGATCATGTCGATCTGGGAAATGGCGTGCTGACTCTGCCGATACCCAAAGGCGGGCGGACTCGTCACGTACCGTTAAGCGAAGGTGCCAAAACTATCTTGCGATCCTTCGGCAGCTTTGCCAGCTCCCCCTATGTCTTTCCGAGCGTGCGCGATTCGTTGAAACCGCTTTCCCCACATTCGTTCCTTCGGAATGTCTATCGGCCGGCGCTGCGGAAGGCGGGCATTCAGGGCGCCAACTGGCACACGTTGAGACATACGGCAGCGAGTCGGCGGATCATGGCGGGCGTCGATGTGGTTTCCGTGAAGGAGATTCTAGGCCATCGCGATATCGAAACGACCATGCGGTATGCGCACTTGAGCCCGGCGCATCTGAAGGAGGGCGTCAACAAGGGCAGCCTCGGATCCTCACTCCTTCAAAGCTGGAACCGGGACCTAAACTGGGATCCACCAATCTTACCGAACGATGAAAACCTGCAAACGATTGATTTATTGGTGCGCCCGGAGGGACTTGAACCCCCAACCCTCGGATCCGAAGTCCGATGCTCTATCCAATTGAGCTACGGGCGCACTCAGTCATTTCAAACACTTCGAAGGAGACATTGTCAAGGACGAGGCGACGGCCCTTCCTCATCCTGATCTGACAAGGACAATGTTCGAGCATGCTCACACCAACGTGAGTAGCGTCTCAACCAGCTGATTGATCGATCGATCATCGGTCGTGATGATGTGATCGGCGGCCGCTTGATATTTCGGTGTCCGCTCCCGCAACACATCCTGAATTTCATCGACGAACGACTTGGTCCCCGTCAATGAAGGGCGCTGATTGTCACCGCCGATTCGTTTCACGATCGTCTCGACGGAGGCAGTCAGCCAAAACAAGGTGCCATTCTTCTTCAACGCCTCGACATTCTGCTCGCGAAGTATGGCCCCACCGCCGGTATCGATCACGAGCAGGTCACGGGCGGCAAGTTCCCGGCAGATTTCAGACTCCAGATCGCGAAAGTAGTCCCATCCTTCTTGGGCAACGATCTCCGGAATCGTACGTTGCGCACGCCTGACGATCTCCGCATCGGTTGACACGAGTTCTCGTCCCAACCGCGCCCCAAGCAGCCTACCCACCGTACTCTTGCCGGTCCCCCGATAACCAATCAGGACAATGTTCATGAGAAGCGGGATTCCAAGACGGCGCGCATGACGTCGGCTGGAGCAGCTTGATTGGTCCAGAGCTCGAACTGCGCCGCTGCTTGATGAAGGAACATCTCGAGCCCGGGAATCGTACGACAACCTGCCGCCTTTGCATCCTTCAGCAACTGGGTTTCCCGAGGGTTGTAGACGATATCCATAACCGTCAGTCCAGCATGGAGCAGCGTGGCCGGCACAGAGGTCTCGTGCACCTTAGGCGACATGCCCATCGGTGTGCAATGGATCAGCACCTGAGCATCCGGCAGTACCTTTCGTAATATCCCCTCGTCAAGAGGGGACTCCTGCACGGTCATCCCTGTCTTCGACTGAAGATCTCGAACCAAGGCTGTGCGTTCCCGGTCATCGATTCCTAGTATGGTCAAGCGATCAATCCCAGCCTCTATCCCGAGCGCGAAGGCAATCGCGCGAGCAGCGCCTCCGGACCCGAGCATGACCACCCGTTTACCTTTCAATGCAACACCACCCTCACGAAGCGCGCGCAAGGCGCCGGTCGCATCGGTGTTATACCCTGTGAGGATCCCGCCTTCTGCCACAATGGTATTGATCGCGCCGATATGACGTGCGGTCGGCTCGACGGAGTCAAGGAAGGGGAGGGCCGCCACCTTGTGAGGGATGGTCACGCTGGCGCCGCGAAAGTTTCCCAGGGCGCGAAGACCCTTGATCGCGTCGCCGATCGCTTCCACACGAAACGCCAGATACACGAAGTTCAGCCCGAGTTTCTGAAACGCGGCATTGTGAATCGCCGGTGAGAGCGAATGCTCGACCGGATTGCCGATTACGCCGCAGAACTGAGTATGTGCGTTGATTTCCATAAGTTTGAGAAGTTGCGGCTTCTGTTTCGTCTTCGGGCCAATTGACACGCACCCATCGCCGCGGATGTGACATTCACCATTCGTACGGAACGCCTGCTCACGAGATTGTCATCCCTCCATCGATAGGAAAGGTCCCGCCTGTGACCCAGGCTGCCTCATCTGAAACCAGATAGAGAACCATGTTGGCCACCTCTTCTGGTTTCCCGGCTCGACGAATAGGATAGTGCGACAAAATGGGGTTCAGTTGTTCGGGGTTGCTCATAAGCGGAGCGGCCATTGGTGTATCGATCAGTCCTGGATTCACCACATTGCAGCGAATACCCTCCTTGGCGTAGTCAACGGCGAGGGCTCTGGTCAAGGCATCGAGCGCCCCCTTGGAGGCGGCATAGGCCGGCAATGTGGGAACCCCGACCAGGCTCGCGATGGAAGAGATATTGACGATCGCTCCCTTCCCCTGCTTCAACATCTGCGGCAGGGCGGCTCTCGTCATGCGGAACACCCCGGTCAGATTGACGTCGAGGACGTGCGCCCAGGTCGCATCATCGATCTCATGCAAACGCTTTCCAAAATCCCCTACCCCGGCATTGTTGACGAGGATATCGAGCCGCCCGAACTGCTGCACAGTCAAACGCACCGTTTCCTGGACATGGAGTTCATCCGTGACCGATCCCACAACGGCGAAGGCCTTGCCCTGCTCCTTCACAATCTCGCTCACAACCCGGTCCAGTTCCCCTTGCCGTCTCCCCGTGATCACGACCAATGCCCCTTCGCGCGCAAAGGCTTTCGCAATCGCTTCACCAATACCTGCGTTGCCTCCCGTGACGACTGCAACCTTTCCTTGCAACCGATTCATCGCACGTCATCCTCTCGCTCTTCGTGAGCATCAATGGACTCACCGACGGACTCAACAGTTTGAACTGTAGGCCACAAGCCAGATTCAATTTTCCTGGCCACCGTAATGAAACCCGAATGGGCGACCATTCGATGATCCGGCCGTACGCTGCGTCCCTGAATCGACCAGGTCCTCAACAATGTTTCAAATGTTTCGACCATACCAAAGACCGTCGCTCGCTCTAGGGCCTCAACTGTCTGCACCACTTGAGGGACGGTGGGAACAAAGCTCAAATACATGCCGCCAGAACGAAGGACCTGTGCGGCATGATGGACTACCTGCCAAGGTTCAGGAAGATCGAGGACGAGACGATCGAAGGGCAGACCATCATCGAGCAGACTGATCCCTTCATACGCGTTCCGGCGAAGCGGGATGAGATTCGGCACCGGGCCCATATACCGTTCGATGTTCGTCATCGCCGTTCGCGCAAAATCCTCACGGGCTTCGTAGGTCACCACCAAGCCACGAGGACCGACGGCACGCAAGAGTGCCATTGTCAAAGCCCCGGAGCCGGTCCCCGCCTCGAACACGCGCGCACCAGGATAGACATCCGCCCACATGGGAATGATCGCAAGATCCTTCGGATACAATACCTGCGCGCCACGCGGCATCTTCAGCACATAGTCGCCGAACGTAGGCTTGAGCGCCAGCATCGTCTTATTGCCGGAGAGCGTGACTAAAGAACCATCAGACTTTCCGATGAGATCGTCGTGGGCAATTTTGTGACCGCTCAGTTGGTAGAGATCTCCGGCCTTCAAGGTCAGGGCATACTGTCGCCCTTTCTTGTCGACCAGATGGATACGCTCGCCTGATTGAAAATGTGACATCGGGGCTCATTCTAGAAGTGCGGCGTCGGGTTTTCAACAAGACAAACAACCACGATGACGGATTTCTTGACCTCTACCATTTATCTTCTTGGAAGTTGGATGAACTCTCTTTCGATGCGCGCATCCACTGAGCTCAGGAGGCTTAGGCCCCGGATGCCCGAACCAAGGCACTGTCCGAATAGCCTCTGTGCTCGTTCCTTGACAGCCTATAGAGTGGGCCGTATGATCCCTGCACACCCCGTTGCAGCTTGTTCTGCTTCCCGCGCATGGAGCATCAAATGCGTGGACCTGTTCTCCAACATCTCTCCCTCCACTTCGCCATAATCGCCGCCATAACGGTGACCCTTTATGTGGCTCCAGGTCACGCAGAAGCACCCGCTTCAGGGGGGCCCGTAGTCGTCGCGACCTATGAAGGGGTGATCAACCCCGTTGCGGCAGAGTATCTGCACGATGCTCTGTCTGAAGCCCAAACCTTGGGAGCCAGCGCCCTGGTCATCAAGCTGGATACGCCGGGCGGCCTGGATACTTCGATGCGCCTGATCATCAAGGACATCACCGCGGCCACAGTACCCGTGGTCGTCTACGTGTCACCCTCTGGCGGACGGGCCGCCTCGGCCGGGGTCTTCATCACGTTGGCGGCCCATGTTGCCGCCATGACACCGGGGACGAATATCGGCGCCGCCCATCCGGTCGCGATGGGCGGTGGCGAGATGGACAAGACGATGAAGGAAAAAGTCGAGAACGATTCCGTCGCCTATATCAGATCACTCGCCGAGCAACGGGGACGAAACGTGGCCTGGGCGGAAGATGCTGTGCGCAAGAGCGTCTCTGTCACCGAACGAGAAGCCTTGAAACTGAAGATCATCGATCTCGTGGTGGAGGATGTGCCGATGCTGCTGAAGCAATTGGACGGCCGCAAAGTGTCGCTCCAAACAGGCCCCACGGTGTTGCGAACGGCAGGCGTCGCCGTTCATGAATTCCCGATGGGTCTTCGGCTCGAATTGCTCAAGGCACTGAGCGATCCGAACATCGCCTACCTGCTCATGACGATCGGCACCATCGGCATCATGGCTGAGCTCTACAGTCCTGGTGCGATCCTGCCGGGAATCGTCGGGGCCATTAGCCTCATTCTCGCCTTCTATTCCCTGCAGTCGTTGCCGGTGAACTATGCCGGCGTTCTGCTAATAGTTTTGGGCATCGTATTCTTCATTCTGGAAGCCACTGTCACGAGTTACGGCCTCTTGGCCATCGGCGGCGTGACCTCGATGATTCTTGGCTCGCTCATGCTCATCAAAACGGATGCGGAGTTTCTGCAACTCTCGTGGGGCATGATCGTGCCAGTAGTGGCGTTCGCCGCGATTGGCACGATGTTCATCGTCGGGATGGCTGTGCGAGCCATGCATCGGCACCCCATGACGGGCAGCGAGGGGATGGTCGGAGCGATCGGTGTGGCGAAAACGGCGCTAGCCCCGCAGGGGCAGCTCGCGATCCACGGTGAATTGTGGGAGGCCGTCAGCGAACACCCTCTTCAACCCGGGGATCAGGCCGAAGTGACTAAATTGGAAGGACTCACACTCTACGTCAAACCTGTCCTCCAAAAAGGAAAGGCCTAATCATGCTGTTCAGTCCTGTCGGACTTTTACTGGTCGCCATCCTTGTTGTCGTAGCCATCAAACTGACCTTCAATGTCCTCCCCGAATACGAACGGGCCGTGATCTTCCGGCTCGGTCGCATTGCGCGAGGCCTCTATGGCGGCAACGGTCCCGGACTCGTCATCATCGTGCCCTTTATCGATCGATTGGTCCGCGTCAGTCTGCGTACCGTAGCAATGGACGTACCGCCCCAGGATGTCATTACGAAGGACAACGTCACCGTCAAGGTGAACGCGGTTATCTACTTCAGAGTTGTGGACCAGGAACGAGCGATCATCCAAGTAGAAGACTACCTGTATGCCACATCCATGATGTCTCAGACCACGCTCCGCAGCGTGCTGGGACAAAGCCAGCTCGACGACCTCCTCTCGAAACGGGAACAGATCAATGCGGATCTCCAACGGATCATCGATCAACAGACGGAGCCGTGGGGCGTCAAAGTCACCGCCGTGGAAGTCAAGAATGTAGACCTGCCGCAGGAGATGCAACGGGCCATCGCGCGTCAAGCGGAAGCGGAGCGCGAACGTCGCGCGAAGGTCATTCACGCTCAAGGCGAATTCGAGGCCTCCCAACGCCTTGCCGATGCGGCCGAGGTGATCAGTCGGAACCCCGCCGCATTGCAACTGCGCTATCTCCAGACGCTCGTCGAAATCGCGGCGGAGAAAAATTCCACCACGATTTTCCCCATTCCCATCGATACGATCGCCCCCTTTCTGAAAGGGCTCATCCAGAAATAGTTGTGGCAATTGGGCCCGTTGCCCTATAGCCACACCTACACACCTGCAGCAAGGTTGCCTCACCCCCTCTTAGACCTTCTCATTAAAGCGCTCTAATAGTGCTGCCTTTTCCGTAGGATTGTGATCCGCCGTTCTCATGAACAATCCAGCACAGGATTTGCTGCGTAGAGAGACAACGGAACGGACCAGCAGCACAGAGCCAGGAATGAATCGTTTGGCAGATCGCTGTCTCTCATAGAGTGAAACAAACAAACGAGAGCCTTCTGAGGTTACAACCATGCGGAGCAAAACGTCCAATAGTCAGAGGAGGGGCGACGACATGAAAGAGAATCTATTTCCAACCCCTGAGCCGGAAGAGCTTGCGACGATTACAAAGGACGTTGATGCGGACGATCCGGAGGCGAGCGACCTTTTGGATGTGATCGGCCGAGATACATCCGAAGAGGAACAACCTGAGGAGCCGACGAAAACGGTGAGTCGTGCCGCAGTGAGCGGCGGCCCGTTCATGTTGGAGTCACTCTACTTTCGCTCCTTCGGCGAACGCGCCCTATTGACCAGAGAAGAAGAAGTCGAGCTGGCGAAGAAGATCGATTACGGAACGAGCACCATTCGTAAGGCCTTACGCAACGCCATACGAATCTTCCCCCGGCTTAAGCGTTTGGATTCTGTGCTCGAGGCGCAACACACACTCCGGATGGTCAAAGGTTTGAGCGGACTCTCAGCCACCGCGCTCGATAAAGCTGAACAGAGTCTCACCGAGATGATCAATCAGGGAACGGGCCAGCAGAAGCTTCCGGTGACCATCACCAAGCAGCTCAAGGAAGGGCTGACCACCCTCCGCTCGGCTCGGATCGTGCTCGAACGGGCAAAGGACGAATTGGTGCGCTGCAACCTGCGGCTTGTCGTGGATATCGCAAAACATTACACGGGCCGTGGCCTCACGCTGCTGGATCTCGTGCAAGAAGGAAATATCGGGCTGATGAAAGCGGCCGAGCGCTATCAATACCGTAAAGGGTTCAAGTTCAGCACCTATGCAACCTGGTGGATTCGTCAAGGCATCACCCGTGCACTGGCGGATCAATCTCGAACCATTCGTATTCCGGTTCACCAGACTGAGGCCTCGCACCGGATCCTCCGCGTGACCAGACGACTCGGGCAACAGCTTGGCCGGCCGGCTCGAATCGAAGAAGTGGCGCAGGTGCTCCGGATGAGACCGGAGCGACTCCATGAAACCGTGCAGGCCTTTCAAGAGCCGGTCGCCCTGGAGAAGCCGGTGGGTGACGGAAGCACGGAATTCGGGGAACTGATCCCCGACCTGCAAGCCGTCCCACCCGATGCCAATGTGCACCGGACGGAAATGTCCCAGCAGCTTGAACGCATTCTCGGCACGCTCACGCCACGAGAGCAAACCGTGATCCGGCTGCGCTTCGGTATCGGCTACGATCAGGCCTGCACGCTGGAACAGGTGGGGCAGAGCCTCTCGGTAACCAGGGAGCGGATTCGCCAGATAGAAGCGAAAGCGCTCAAGAAACTGAAGACTCCCCAGATTAAGGAAATGTTTGCCGCCATCCAGTAAGCCGCAGACGCAGGAAGCAGAAAGGGGCGAGGAGGATCCTCGCCCCTTTTGTATCCTACGACTTTCACCCTGAGAGCACTTGTGCGACAATGAGGCCCACTCGAGTAGACGAGGCCCCATGAGGAGTGTGCGCACAACAGAGACGAGCTCCCTCCACTTTCAGTTCTTCACCATTCCATTCCTTCTCGTCATTACCTTGGCACTGGATGCGACCATCGTTGACGCTGAACAAGTGATTGGATCGGTCCCCTCCCACGAAAAATCCTTGTCGGTTCCAGCGGTCGTGGCGAAAGTACGTCCCTCGGTCGTCACCATTCTCACACGCGGCGTGCCGGCAACCCCCACGCAAGCCCAATCGGGATCCGGGTCCGGCGTCATTATCGACGAGAGCGGATACATCCTGACGAACAATCACCTGGTAGCGGGAATCAAGAGCCTAGTGGTGGGGCTCTCAACCGGTCGACTCACCCCAGGCCGTGTCGTCGCCCGTGACTTCCTGCTCGACCTGGCTCTCGTCAAGATCACGGCGACGGACTTAGTTCCCGCCACGCTGAGTCCTGCTCCCGTGCTTGAGATTGGCGAGTCGGTCGTCGCAATCGGCAACCCACTCGCGCTCAAGGGAGGCTCGACCGTCACGGTGGGTGTTGTCAGCGCGGTAGATCGCTCGGTGCTCACCCCGGACGCAGAAACACTCTATGACCTGATCCAAACCGATGCCGCCATCAACCCGGGCAATAGCGGAGGTCCGCTCGTCGATCTATCGGGTCATGTGATCGGCATCAACGTTGCCATCGCCCCCTCCGCTCAAGCCATTAGCTATGCGATTTCGATGGAGGCCATATACCCCCATATTCAATCGATGATCGTCCGCGGATCGGTCCTTCGTCCCGATCTCGGATTCACGCCTGTCACCATCACCGCGAGCATCATGGCCAGTTTCGGTCTGGAAGGCGACCGCGGTGTACTGGCTCTCAATGTCGAGCCGGCAGGGCCGGCCGCCGTCGGAGGCCTTCAGAATGGAGACATCATTACCGCCGTGGGCCAACAGCAGATTTATAATCTCGGAGATTTTTGGCACTCCCTTCGACGGTCCGGTGACCAGCCGACCCTGCAATTGACCATTCAGAGAAAGAACGCCCAGTCGACGATCTCGTTTCAGAAACCCTCGCTACAGAAGGCTGTCCCATGAGTCACGCCGATGGGTCATACCCGGGTCACGATTATTCCCCAGGACAAAGACCTGAGCCTCTCCCGACGCCTAGCCCACAAGAGGGAACGCTCGTCCGGTTTTCCGAACCGATCCCCTATGCCGAGGCGTGGACACTTCAGAAGCAGCTACAGGAAGAACGGATTGCGGAGAGGCAAAGGGATATGTTGTTGCTCCTTGAGCACTTGCCGGTCTATACCCTGGGCCGTAGTACCCGGTCAACGCATTGGGACTGCGGGGAAGAGGTCCTCTGCCGGGCAGGCGCCACCCTCCAGTCCGTAGATCGCGGCGGCTCGATTACCTACCATGGACCTGGACAGGTCGTGGGTTATCCCATCCTCAAGCTGTCACGTTATTGTTCAGGACCGAAACAGTATGTACGGAAGTTGGAGGAGGTCTTGATCCATACACTCTCTCGATGGGGGATTGAAGGCTATCGCCTCGAAAAAAAACCTGGCGTCTGGGTGCGCTGGAATCATGCTGATGCGAAAATTGCCGCGATCGGAGTCCGGATCGATCATGGGGTCACGATTCACGGATTTGCGCTCAACGTCGATCTGGATCTATCCCCTTTTTCCCATATCATGCCTTGCGGTCTGGCGCAGTGTTACATCACATCCATGGCAGAGATCCGGCAGTCCGCCGTGTCCTCTTCGGTCATCGCGCAACAGGTAGCGCAGGAATTTGCGAGAACATTCAACATTCAATGGATGAGTCTCCCGCCCGACATCATGAGGCAGGAGTACCATGATCACCACCCTACATCAACGTCCCCGCTGCAATCCTGACCAAAGGAACACCCAATGCACGAACTCGACACACCCACTTTCCGACTGGCTGTTGCACAGTTTGATCAAGCAGCCGAGGCCATGGAGCTTGATCACAATTTGCGCGAGAGGCTGAAACTTCCACAGCGGTCGCTGATTGTCAGCTTGCCTATTCGAATGGATGACGGCCGGGTCGAGGTCTATACCGGCTATCGTGTGCAGCACGATTCTTCCCGCGGCCCGACAAAGGGCGGCATTCGCTACCATCCGGACGTGAATCTTGGGGAAGTTGCGGCACTTGCCATGTGGATGACCTGGAAATGCGCCTTAGCCGACCTGCCCTATGGCGGAGCCAAGGGTGGCGTGGCGATCGCCCCGAAACAGTTGTCGCGACCAGAATTACAACGATTGACACGGCGTTATGCAGCGGAGATCTTCCCGCTGATCGGGCCAGAAAAGGACGTGCCAGCCCCAGATGTCGGCACAGACGCTCAGGTGATGGCTTGGATCATGGACACATACAGTCAGCAAGTAGGGTATTCGGTGCCAGGCGTCGTCACAGGCAAGCCCTTATCGATTGGAGGAAGCCTAGGGCGTGAGGAGGCCACCGGCCGCGGAGTGGTCTATGTCACCATGGAAGCGCTTCGTCACCTCAAACTCGACATTCGGAACACAACGGTGGCCATTCAGGGGTTCGGCAACGTCGGGGCTCATACCGCTCGCATCATGCAGGAGTGTGGCGCACGCGTCATCGCAGTGAGCGACGTGAACGGAGGCATCCACAATTCGAGCGGTCTGGACATCCCGGAGCTCCTCACGCGCTACAAGACCAGGAGCCAATCCCTCCGTGACACCAAGCTGGGAGACTGGCTCTCCAACGACGAATTGCTGCAACTCACCTGCACCGTGCTGGTCCCCGCCGCGCTATCTGAGCAGATCACCGAACACAATGCCGCGAAACTACGCTGCCGGATTCTCGCCGAGGGAGCGAACGGTCCGACAACCCTGGAGGCCGATCGCATTCTGGAGGACCAGGGGGTCTTTATCATTCCAGACATCCTGGCCAACTCCGGCGGTGTGATCGTGTCCTACTTCGAGTGGGTGCAGGACGTACAGCGCTTTTTCTGGAAAGCTACTGACATTCAGGAGCGCCTACAAGATATTCTAAGCTCCGCCTTCCATCGGACATTGCAGTTTTCCGTCTCGAGAAACACTTCCATGCGTATGGCCGCCCTGATCAGCGGGATTGATAAAGTCGCCCAAGCTCATCTCCATCGTGGACTCTACCCGTGATCTCAAACCATCATGAGGGCCGGGGTTTCGTACAGTCGAGGTCTCCAGCTTGAAGGACTTTGCATTGGCCGCACTCGCCGGGGTATGGCTGGCCGACGGCATGGCCCTCCTGGTGGCTCCTCGCTATATCATCACCCAGGTCCGCGAGTTGGTGCAGCAATCCCCTGCGATCTTGAGGTGGGAACTTCTCGCTATCATCGGAGGCGTCTTCTTGTTCTTCGCTGCGCCGGAGTTCCCCTATCAATCGCTCTGGATGGTGACGGCAGGAGGCATGATCGCCAAAGGAGCCTTCCTGTCGATCGGACCACACTCGTGGCGTGGACCGGTCATCGATTGGTGTGTCAGCCGAGAAGACATCGACTACCGATTCTGGGGTCTTGGTCTCTGTACGCTTGCGGTCCTGTTACTGTATGCGCTAGGGTGGATCGGTCGGAGCTGAGTCAAGTGGGATCGTAATCGTAGAGGACCTCAGGATGGATCGAGACGCCGTACTGACTCTCTGGGAAGCTCACAAGGAGGAGCGGTGGCCTCGAGTGGGAAGCCAGCATGAGGGGCCGTTGATGACACTGGATACCGTGATCAGCGGATGCGTCGTGTATTTCCTCGACAGTCCTGAAGGACTTGATGCGCAGCGCCTCGGGATCGTCGAAGATTGTGTCGCTGATCTGGATAACTTGACCGACGAGCTTGAAGAAGACTGTCGGCCGTACTTTCGAAGGCTCCGGCACCTCGGAGCCCTCCTCATTACAACCCATCACACCATCTAGCGCCTTCCGTATATAAAGCGATGGGGACGTATCAGTCCGCCCCCATCGCTTCACGGTCGTTACGGAGCTTCGACAATATCCTTCTTCATTGGTCCAAGGAGATCGAGAAGTTCTCCCTTCTCCCGCCCCGGCACTTTGAACGTATCCAGCGATTTCACCAGGTCCTCCACTAATGCCCCAAAGTCCCCATTGGAAATCTTCATCCCAGCATGGGTCGTTTTCATGTCGCGCCCATTGTAGGTGCAGGGTCCGCCTGTCGCCGTGCAAATTTGATCGACGAGGTGGCCCTTCAGTTTCCTAATATCGGTGGTCGCAAAACGGCCATTGATCCTGGTATCGGCTGCCACATTGGCCACAAACTGATCAACGACCGCGGAAATCGAGGACTTGCCGCCAAGCCGGTCGTAGAGAGACTTCCCGGCCGACATCTGCTCCGTTCCCGCACAGCCAACCAAGACCACCATGACAATGAATCCTGCCACCCATCCCCGCAACACAGATTGCTTCGTCATATAACCCCTCCCTCAGTAGCGAACGAACCCGTCGCTGGTGTAAGTGTTATAGCCCTGCCTCCCTGCATCATTGGTTCGGTGGATAGGCATTGGCTCCCTTGACAGGTCATCGTACTGTTGTTAGCATTCCTATCTCAAATATATTGTTTTGATGCCAGCTATAGCTGCTACCTATAGCCAGCGCACGGTCAAAGGAGCTCTTATGGAACTGCGTCATCTTCGTTACTTCCTCGCCGTAGCTTCCGCACAGAATTTTACGAAGGCATCCGAGACCCTGCACGTGTCCCAGCCTTCGCTTTCGGTCCAGATCCGCGACTTGGAAGAGGAATTGGGTACTCCTCTACTGGACCGGCTCGGACGTAAGGTGATGCTGACTCAAGCAGGCGAGCTGTTTCGCGATCATGCGCTACGCGCGATCCGTGAATTGGAACAGGCGACGCAACTCGTACAAGAGCTACACGGCGCACAGCGCGGGCGCTTGGTCGTGGGAACCCTCGCCACCGTCAACTCCTACCTTATTGCCCCACTGGTCTCACAATTCAAGCAGCGGTTTCCAGGGATTCATCTGCAAGTCCACTCACAACCCTCGGCAGACATCGTCACTGGCCTCCTCGCCAATCTACTCGATGTGGGCATCTGCCTCCTCCCCGTCCCGCACGACCAGCTGACCACCGTCCCGCTTTTTGACGAACGGCTTGTTTTGGTCGCGCCAACGCACTATCCCCTGCCCCAATCTCGCCTGCGGATGCAAGATCTTGGTGGGCTTCCGCTCATACTCATGCCGGTGGATTATTGCTTGCGGAAGATGGTGGACGCGGAATGCGCACAGGCTCAGATCAAGACCCAAGTTGTGCTCGAGATGACCTCCCCCGAGGGCATCCTCCAGGCGGTAGCGGAAGGGGCAGGACTCACGATTCTACCTGAACTGTACGTACGATTAAGACTTGCAGGATCGGGGTTGCGGATTATCGACTTGTACGATCCTATTCCCCGCCATTCGGTGGGGTTGGCCTACCAGGCTAACCGATACCAAAATATTGCCGCGAGGGAATTCGGCACCCTCTGTCGGACGACCATGACCCGCCTCCTCTCCCGCCCAAAACAGAGTCGCCGCAGTATTGTGACGACAGGATAAGATCCTGGAAAGCGGCCCCAAAGGCGCATTCAGCCGTTCCTTGCAAGTTCTCAGGCCGTCCGATAAAATGCGCATACACTGCATGATCCCACCAATTTCGCCAATAGATTTCACGCAGCATACATCTCACGGAACCCATGGTAAGGAGGAGTCGATGAAGGATTTACTGCGAGTCGTCACGCTAACCTGCATGGTGATGGCCGGTGCCGGCGCATGGGTGTCCCCTGGGTATGGCGAGCCCTACGAGTTGAGCAAGAACGACGTGATGGACCCCAAGGCCTTGAAGAGTGCCGAGGTTTCACTGTTTGGAGTCAAATTGGGAGACTCCGAAGCCAAAGCCTTGGACTCTCTGGTGAATGAAAAGATTCCTGGAGTGAAAGTGGAACAGGAAGCCTTGTTTATCTTCTTGCTCGACCAACGCAAACCGACCGGTCCGATGGCCGGGGTGCGCGTTCAGGACGGCAAGGTCGACCTGATCTTTATCAATAACCGGTTTTCCTATAAGACCCGCGGCATCTTTCGCAACGTGTTAAACAGCGAAAGCCCTGATGACGTGCGAAAACTATTGGGACAGGAAGACTACGGAGATGAAAACGTGATGGGTGCCATACTGGCCTATGATAAGCAGGGATTCGTCATCAACTATCTGGGGAAAGATGTGAACGTCGAATTTTCCCCCCTTCGGTAGCGATACGGGCTGAATGTTCAGCTCCTAACCCTCGCCTACCGATCTGGAACGCTGCATATACTTCTTGCCGATTGCCAACTTGAATTCGATCCCGCCCCGTTTCTCCTCCTCAATTCCCACACTCCGTCACAACGTCTGTGGGGCCCTCGCCGGAGCTCCCCCGGAGAATTCGAACGGACAGATTGCGGCTAACCAGGCTGTATTAGCCTTCTCGCCTCTGCCTACATGCGTGTCGTCGTGATCAACCAGAGGTATTCAGTGCAGAGCTTCGGCTGCCTGTAGCCCATAGGTAATGAGGTTCGTCGCAGTATTCCAGCGACGCTTGGAGTTGAGGATCACGAGGAGAAGATCGCTCCCGTTCTGAGAGACTTTGGCAATCAGGCACCGTCCGGCCTTGGAAGTAAATCCTGTCTTAATCCCTTCGACACCGGGAATGCGCCCCAGCAATCTGTTCGTGTTGTGCAAGATATACGCACGGTGCCCGTTGACAGGGGTGATGATCGCGCGCTCCTCACGGACCAACTGCCGGAAGATCGGCTGATCGAGGGCCATGACACTCAGCGCGGCGAGGTCTTCGGCCGTCGAGTAATGGTCCGGGTTATCGAACCCGCAGCCATTACTGAAATGCGTATCAGCCAAGCCGAGGGCCGCAGCCTTGGCATTCATGAGAGTCACGAACTGTGCTTCGTCGCCACCGACATGCTCTACCGCTGCAAGACAAGCATCATTCGCGGACATGATCAACATGGCCTTCAGCAGATCTTCCAGCCTAAAGACCTGCCCTGCCTTCACGCGCAGGTGCGTCTTGTGAGCCCGTGCGGCATTGGGACTAATCGTGACCAAATCACCCAACTTACCCTTTTCCAGAATGACCAGGGCCGACATGATTTTCGTGAGGCTTGCGGGGGACATCCGCTTCCCGGCATCGTGCTCATACAACACACGCCCACTATTGAGTTCCTTGAGAAGAATGCCATGGGCTGGAGCGACTCGCCACGGAGGGGACTGGCGCGTGGCAATCGCAGTTCGGACACGCACAGGTTGAGCCCCGACGCTCTGCGCAAAAGCACTGGATGGAGTGACGGACTCGACGCTGATCAACACAAGTCCAATGAACACTCCGGCAGCCCTGGCGAGGGACGCCCGCCGACAGGACCGCTCGCAGCCACTTCTCGTCATGAACTCGTGCTCCTACTCATAGTGTAAATGACTCCCGAACCTTCCCTCCGCGAAACCCGCTGTCGATCACTTTATGAAAAAAGCGAAGCAGGTCGGCAAGGTCAATCCAAAAGCCGCAATTCAAACAGCGGGCATAGAGTCGCCGATTCACCAGCGTATAGTGACGCTCGACCATCATGAAGCCCTTACATTTCAAACAGTGCATCGACGTGCCCGTCTTCAGTCTAGATGTCTACCGGAGTCGATTCATCACCAATGCCAAGCAACCCGCCAACAGCCCTCCGCCGAAAATCGTAGTGCCAAACGAGAGGTATGGGCTTGCCCCACTGCCGGGAGGGGCTCCGTCGAGTAGATCTCGCACGCCTCCCTGTACCATCATCACGGAGAGAGTGAGCAGTGCGCCGATAGCAAACCACCATCCAAAGGATCTCACAGGTGTCCTCGAAACAGAGCGCCAAGAGGCTTGAAAACGGCGACCCTCGGCCACTGTAGCCGAGGGTCGGCAGGCTGTCAAGAAAACTGCCCTTTGATTGACTCCGCATATCGACAGGGGTTGTACGCCCCTCACAGGAGAGGTGCGACCGGAGCAGACACCGCTTTCAATCCCCGATGGAGAAAGATGGAGACGCTTCCGTTGCCGTTGTCCGCCGTCACAAGTCCAGGCTCTTCAGCTTCCTTCGTCGTGACGCGAAACGTCGCAATGGCGAAGGGACCCGGCTTCGTCCGATAGTTTCTCGGTGGATATTCGAATGTCCCATCGCCCCGACCGAAGAGAATAGAGAGATCACTCGACTGAAGATTGACGATGGCCACATCGGTGCGACGATCGCCGTTGAAGTCACGAGCAAGCCCGAAATTCGGTCCGGCGTCAGCACCAGAATCCCGCCCTGGCTGGAAAGTCCCATTACCGTTACCGAGAAAGGTTGTGAAGCTATCCCGCTCGCCGTTGATCACGAGTAAGTCGCGGATCCGGTCATTATTGAAGTCGGCGAAACTGACCCCGAGCGGGCGCTTCCCCGTCCGATAATCGGTGGGAGGGCGAAATGTGCCGTCACCATTCCCAATCCAGATGGAGACCGCGTTCGACATCGGCCCCCCATTCGTCACGGCCAGATCAACCTTCCCATCCCCAGTCAAGTCGGCCAATGCCACCGACGTGGGCGTATCGCCATATTCATACTGAGCACCGTGGGTAAATTCCCCGGTGCCGGTTCCCAAGAATACTTTGATCTTGTCGTTCCGCAGCGCGACCACCAGGTCGGGCGTCTGATCGCCGTTCAGATCGTCGCTTGCAATGGCAATGGGTGTCCGATGCACAGGATAGCGCGGCCCTTCTTCAAATTTTCCGTCTGGCCGACCAAAAAGTACGGCGATTTCGTCGCCCCCGGAACAGGCCAAGACCACATCGGGGTAGGGATCGTGATTATACATCCCGAGGGCGAGCGAGCGGGGCTCTTTGCAGCTGCTCAATTGGACTTGCTCGCGAAAGGTACCGTCGCCGTTGCCCAAGAGAATCGAGAGCGTATTGCTGCCGATGTTGGTCGTCAGCAAATCGGTAAACCCGTCTTGATTGACATCAGTGGGGGTGACAGTCGTCGGGTTCTTACCAACCTTATAACTGGCAAAGTAGTAGAAGAGATCCGGTGGGGTGTAGGGATCTTGCTTGGAACAGCCGTTCGCGACAAGCAGGAACATGCTTGTCGCCACGATCACAAGGTTCCACGCTCTACAGCTGCTGTGGCCGTCACCCCTTTTAAGCACGCACCGCACCTCGAGCGTGGAACCGGAGACAGAGAGATGCGTCCGCATAAGTGCGCCCTTTAAATCAGGCCTTCATGTCGAAGCAGGTCATGCCAGTATACAGACCACCGCTTTCTCCTGGCAATCAACCTGGCTGCAGAAACATGCCGCCTAGAAGCGGTTTCTCCTGTCCTGGTCCACTCAGCGACGGCTTTGAAAACGGCGCAGGGTTTAGGGTACAATGCCCCTCTTGGTAAGGAGGAATCCATGAGCAAGATGATGAAGATTGAGTTGTCCATGTACGGAATCGCCGAGGTACTGCATTGGTGTCACGACCGCAATAAAGGCCGGGTCCCCGGAGTGGACACGGCGGGCTTCGATAAGATGAAGGCGCTTTTGGCCGAGAAGCCGCAGTCAGGAGATTATTTCACCCTCGATCAGTTTTGGAAGAAGAGGGTCACCTTGGACTTGACCGAGGATGAGGTGGCGACGATCGACCGCTGTCTCTACGATATCCCCAATTTCGACAGCGAGCCTCTCCCGCAAATCCGCCATAAGTTTTGGCCGCAACAGACGGCTGCCCACTGACACAGCAGGGGCCGTTCTCAAACGGCCCCTGCCTCATAGCGATTGTCCAGCCCTATTGGCCAAGCCACGGCAACAGCGGTGTGAAGAACCCCCTGTGTTCGTATGAACCCATGGAAACAAGGCCTGCGGGATGAGCAGCCCGGACAAGTTGCCGGTCGATTCATTCACGACCGCTGAAATCTGAACAGTCACACTTCACGCTAAACAATCAGACCCGATCAGGCCCCGAAAGGCGGCAAACCTCCCCATATGCTCCGTCGAGAATTTCAACGATGGGAGTACGACCCCGACAGCCTTTGCGGTATCCTGCTAGAGCGTCCCTTCTCCCTTAAGATACCTGCGAAAGCGGCCCATCAAGTCGGCACCGAGTGTCCCACCTTCTGGTTTCTTCACGTCCGGATCGGCAAAATGCCCGCGAATTTCCTGAAGACGTTTTTCTGCCTGCTCATTCCCCTGCAGCCGCTTGGTCTTCTCCAGCGCCGTATCGAACGCCTCAAAGGTCAGCTCGTTGTACCCGAATGAGCGAATCCGTTTCACAGCTTTCATCATGGCTTGATTACGGAAAGTCGTCAGGTGCTCCGAATCGATCTCTTTGAGGCCAAGCTTCCGCGCCCTGCGCTCAGCAGCCTTGCGGATTCCGCTGCGCACGAAATCCGGAGACGTCTGCAGTCGCTTCCATGCCTCATCGGTCCAAGCGACTCGCTCCTGCGGCGCGTCCCACAATTGAAGCAACATCGACTCGTCGATCTTCGTCACACCCTTCTCCCTCGCCAAATCTTCGGTGTCCCGCCTCAACATGTCGGTGACAAATTCGACGGCGATCGGCGGCGATTGTTTCAGTTTCTCGTGAAGCTGGGCCAACGCCCCCTCGCTCCACTCCAGGGGAGGAGCCGAGGCCTCACGGAGATCGCCTAACGCTTCCACCTTCTCAAAAAGTTCGACATTCACCTCGAGATGGCCTCGCTCTCTGGCGATCTCTTCGGCAATTTGCTTGGTCATGTTGCGCATGAATTCAGGAACCGTATTCAGCCGTTCCTTGGCGGCGGCAGTCCAGGGAAGATGGCCTTGCGCCATTTGCTCCGCAGCGTCCGCCATGCCGGATTCGCCGCCCATACCGCCCATCATTTGGTTCTTGAACTGATCGAGAATCTCCCCCGTAATCTCCGCGTAGCCAAGTTCTCTGGCCTTTTTTTCGGCCAGACGACGGACCATCCCGCGCAAAAATAGCGGTGCCCGCTCTAGACGCTTGGAGGCCTCGTCCGTCCAACGGACTTCTATCCCGACTGCATCATGGGAGTCTGGTGAATTCATGATGAGCTTCCCGTTATGACTGGTTCAGGAGTTCCTTCAATTCCTTACCGGCTTTGAAAAACGGCACCTTCTTGGCAGGAACCGCCACGGTCGCGCCGGTCTTGGGATTCCGCCCTTCTTTCATCCGACGAGCCCGCAGTCGAAAGCTGCCGAACCCTCGAATCTCCGTCTTATCACCGTTCTTCAGCGAATCACGCACACAGTCGAAAATCGTATTAACGACGACTTCCGCCTGCCGCTTCGTCAAGGTCGTGATCTGTTCGGATACGCGCTCGATGATTTGGGCCTTCGTCATATTGGACCCCCCTTTCGCGGTCATGGATCGATCCTCGCATCGATCCGACCGTGCTAGAACGCCATGAGATACTTGAGACTGACCCCGGAGTAAAAGTCCAACTTGGGAATGAGAACCGACAATCGCGATTCGATCAATTCTCTGATCGAAAATCGCCGGCGCGGCTCAATGACTTTCGGCTCGCCCTCAATGCCGGCCACATCCGCCGCAAGCTGGATGGCATCTTCGAGATCACCGAGTTCATCCACAAGCTTTGACGCTTTGGCCTGACGGCCCGTGAAAATTCGGCCGTCCGCCAAGGCCTGAACATCCGCCAAGTCGAGCCCGCGCCCTTCCGCCACCGCCTCGATGAACTGCTTATGGACATCGTCCATGACGGATTGGAGCAACGCGTGTTCTTCATCACTCATCTTCCTGAGCGGCGATCCCACGTCCTTGAATCGTCCACTCTTGATCACGACACCTTCGATTCCGATCTTCTTGAGCAGCCCTTCGACGTTGGCCATCTCCATGATGACCCCGATACTCCCCGTCAACGTCCCTGAATTGGCCATGATCCGATCAGTCGCAACCGCAATATAGTATCCCCCTGACGCCGCCACCGTACCCATTGAGGTAATCACCGCCTTATTGCTCTTGTTACGAACCCGCTGAACCGCATCATGGATTTCTTGCGACGGCACAACTCCGCCGCCTGGGCTGTCGATTCGCAATACGATTGCTCTAATGGAAGGGTTGTCGGCAAAACGCTTCAACTCGCTGATTGTGGATTGCGAATCCAGAATGACTCCTTCGATACGAATCAATCCCACCCGGTCCTCCATCGAAAGGTCAAAGTCGGGAAAGAACAGGTTCATCAGAAAGAGCAGGCCTAGCCCGATGCCGAGCGCCCAGAGCACTCTGCGCAAGATCCCTCGCTTGGCCGGCTTTTCTGCTGTTTCGTCACTCATGGTTCCGCTCACTCACAGGGCCGGGGGCGCGAACGCGCCCCCGGCTTACGCTGAGACCTGATGAATCGGACCTACTTATCGTCCTCGGCTTGGCCTCGCTTCCGGCTCTGCTTCGCCGCACGACCCAAGCTTTGGTCCAACGTGCCTTGCGTAGCATGATATTCATCGACCTGTCGGCGATCGGAATCCATTTGGTGATCGCGCAGGCTAAGCGCGATCTTCCGCTCTTCGCGATCGACCTTGATGATCTTGGCCGTGACTTCATCCTGCAGCTTGAACTTCTCTTCAAGCTTGGCCTGCGGGTCGAGACCCGCCTCGCTGATGTGAATCAATCCTTCGACTCCCCCGTCCAATTCGACGAAGATACCGAAGTCGGCGACCTTACTGACCTTCCCGACCGCCACATCCCCCACAGCATACCGGCTGGGAATCTCGTCGTCCCATGGATCGTTCCCGAGCTGCTTATAGCCGAGCGACAGCCGCTCCTTTTCCTTGTCGATCCTCAAGACCACGGCCTCTACCTTCTGACCCTTCTTGAAGAGTTCAGAGGGATGCTTGATATGTTTCGTCCAAGACATGTCGGAAATGTGGATCAATCCATCGATGCCCTCTTCGAGTCCGACGAACGCGCCGAAGTCAGTGAGGCTCTTCACCTTCCCTTCGATGCGCGTGCCGATGGCATACTTCCCTTCCACCATATCCCAGGGGTTCGGCGCAGTCTGCTTCATACCGAGCGAAATCTTCCTGCTGGCCGGATCCACGTTCAGCACCGCAGCTTCAACCTGATCCCCGATGGACACGACGCGTGATGGATGACGCACCTCGTGCGTCCACGACATCTCAGAGACATGCACCAGTCCCTCGACGCCAGGCTCGAGCTCGATGAACGCCCCGTAGTCGGTCAGGCTCACGACACGACCTCGGACACGGGTACCGATCGGGTACTTGTTGGCCACGCCGGTCCAGGGATCTGCACTCTTCTGTTTCAAACCGAGTGAAATGCGCCCGGTCTCTCGATCGTACTTGAGGACGCTCACTTCAACCTTGTCGCCGATGTTGAACATTTCAGACGGATGACCGACGCGGCCCCAGGACATGTCGGTAATGTGGAGCAGCCCGTCGATGCCGCCGAGGTCGATGAACGCCCCGTAATCCGTGATGTTCTTCACCACGCCTTGAATCAATTGTCCTTCCTTCAGCGTGGAGAGGGTCGTCTTCCGTTTCGAATCCCTCGTCTCCTCCAAGAGCACGCGCCTGGACACGACGACGTTGCCGCGCCGATGATTAATCTTGATGATCTTGAGCGGGAACGTTCGCCCGACCAACCCATCAAGATCTCGCACCGGATGAAGGTCAATCTGTGACCCCGGCAAAAATGCCTTTACACCGATATCCACCATCATGCCGCCTTTGATTCGCGCCACGATCTTGCCGTCGATGCTTTTGCCGTCATTGAAGAGCTTTTCCAGCTCCTCCCAAATCTTCATCTTGTCGGCTTTTTCTTTGGAGAGAACCAGATTGCCGTCGGCGTCTTCGCACTCCTCGATATACACTTGAAGCCGATCGCCCACCTTGATGATCTGAAGTTCCTCGGTGGAGAACTGATCGTTCGGGATCATGCCTTCGGACTTATAGCCGATGTCGACGACGACCTTGTCTTTGGTCACGGCGACGACGCGTCCCTCCGTAATGGTGCCCTCTTCGAGGTTTTTGAATGTCTCCTCGTACAGAGCCGCTAAGGCCGCTCGGTCCAATTGCTGGTCACTCGATGCTGAAACCGTACTCATGGTATAAATCCTACTCTTCCGACAGGAGTCGGGTGCTGATGGTTATACACCGACATTCACTCAGCCTTGCGAATGCCGGCACTGGACTGCTGGGTCGGAGACTCCCCGACACCTAAGGAGACGATGCGATTCATCACGGTGCGACTCACCTCCTGATAAAACCGCTTGGCTTCTCCGTTCTCCCCGCTCCGAGGAAACGTGAGGGGATCCCCATAGAAAACGGTCACGGGTCGGAAGCGCGGCCACATGGTTCCCGACGGCAGCACGTCGTACGTGCCCTTGAGATAGGCCGGAACCACGGGACATCCGGTTTGCGCCACAATCACACCAATCCCGGGTTTAGGGGATTGTAACCGGCCGTCCAGACTGCGACTACCCTCTGGAAAAATCACCACGACCTTTCCTTCCTTGATCAGACTGACCGCCTTACCAAATGCGTCACGGTCCAACCGACCGGTCCGCAGAGGAATCCATCCCAACCATTGGCAGATCGCCTTGAGGCCTGGAACCGGAAAGAGATCGCTACGCCCGAGATACCAAGCCCGCCGCCGCATCCCGCAACCAAGGAGGGGGATGTCCAGGTAGCTGGCATGGTTCGCCGCAACGATGAACCCGCCGGTCCGCGGAACTGCGCCAACGACTCGATAGCGAAAACAGAGCCATGCAATGGTCCTGAAGAGGCTCCACAAGATCCCGTAGATAACCGAACTCACAACTTAGCCGCAATCACAGCCATCATCTGGTCCACCACCTCGGTAGCGGACAAGTTCGAAGTGTCGATATGTCTGGCATCCTCAGCAGGTACCAGCGGAGCGATCGCACGGGAACGATCCCGCGTATCACGACTCGCCAAATCGGCGCTCGTTTCCTCAAATGGCCCGGAATGTCCTGCCGTAACGAGTTCACGATGCCGGCGCTGCGCCCGGACATTCGGATCCGCTTCGAGAAAAAATTTCACGTCTGCCGAAGGGAAGACCTTCGTCCCCATGTCCCGCCCTTCAGCCACCACCGCCCCACCTTGTCCGATTTGTCGCTGGATGGGCAACAGCCAGGCCCGAACCGCGGGAACGGCGGAGACCGTCGACGCCGCGGCCGACACCTCAGGCGTTCGAAGTTCGCCGGTCACATCCCTACCATTGACCAGCACCATCGCGGTTCCGTGATGGAACTGCATCTGGAGGGACAGTGTGGGCAGCAGAGCGGCGACCGCCTCAGCATCAGCCGGATCCCGGCCAGACTCAATCAAGGCCCAGGCCATCGCGCGGTAAAGGGCTCCCGTGTCGAGATACAGATAGCCCAATTGAGAGGCCAACAACTTGGCCACCGTACTCTTGCCGACACCAGCTGGACCATCGATCGCAACAGTCAGCCGACGCGCTCCCTTTTCTTCAGCAACATGCCCCACGTCGTGGCCCCGCATAATACCCGTCACCTGCGCTCGCCCAATAATTCCGATAGTGTGTGATGAAAGTCCGGGAATGATGTCTCGATACAGGCCGTTTCGTCAATCAAGGTTGGCGCCGAAGCGGTCAAGCCTGCGATGGCCAACGACATTGCCACCCGATGATCTCCATGGCTGCGGCCACGCCCAGCCTGCAATCGACCGTTAGTTTCTGTCGTGCAGAGCCCTTGCACAACCATCCCGTCTGGCTTTTCTGTGATCTGCGCCCCCATCGCGCGCAACTCTTCCGACACCGTCGCAATCCGATCGCTCTCTTTGACCCGCAATTCTTCGGCCCCGGAGATGATCGTCTCACCTTCAGCCACTGCAGCCGCGACACAAAGGATGGGGAATTCATCGATCGTCTGCGGAATCAAGTCCGGCCCGATCGCCACCCCATGCAGCCTGGCCGACTTCACCCGGATGTCCGCAACCGGCTCTCCTGCCTCTTCCCGCCGATTGAACAAGTGGATATCGGCACCCATTTTCGTCATCACTTCCAACAAGCCAGTCCTGGTAGGGTTGATCCCCACCTGTTGAATCGTCACATCCGAGCCAGGGACAATTGTCGCGCCCACGATGAAGAACGCGGCGGCAGAGAAGTCACCCGGCACGACTAATTGAGGCACAGCATTCCACCCGACCGAGGGCCGTCCGTCAACCAGCAGGGTGGTCCCTTCCCGTCGAAGCGCAATACCAAAAAACCGGAACAACCGTTCCGTATGGTCCCGCGAGAGACGCGGCTCTGTGATGCGGGTCGTCCCTTCGGCAAATAAGGCTGCGAGCAACAATGCCGACTTGACTTGCGCGCTCGCCACCGGCGAGGCGTAGGTGATCGCGTGGAGGCGACTACCCATCACGGCTAAAGGCGCAAGTTCACCGCCCTTGCGCCCGCCGATGGTCGCCCCCATTTCCCGCAACGGCTTGACGATCCGTCCCATGGGACGGCGGCGAATCGATTCGTCCCCGGTCAATACTGTAAAAAAGTCCTGCCCCGCCAGCAGACCGGTGAGGAGACGAATGCCCGTTCCTGAATTCCCGCAATCAATCGGCCCGCTCGGCTCGGTCAGGCCCCAGAGTCCCTTGCCATGCACACATAGCTCCTCAACCGACTCCTCGATACGTACACCGAGAGCCTGGAATGCACGCATCGTATTGAGACAATCTTCCCCTCGACCATAGCGGACAACCCTGCTGACCCCGTCAGCCAAGGCTGTCAGGATGATGGCACGATGGGTGATCGACTTATCGCCGGGGACGGAAATCGTTCCCTGTAACGGTCGGCCTGGGGTAATAGTCAAAGACGCCATAGGTCTGCTACGCGGACACCGCTGGTCTCGTTGAGAGTTTCTCTCGTTCCTGCCTGGCTCGTTCGAGTTCCTTCTCGATGCCTGCGGCATCGCCCACTCGAATGAGCTGCTTCAACTGGCTCAGCGAGCGCTCATACGCCTCGATGAACGCGACCACATTGTCGCGGTTCCAGAGAAAAATATCACGCCACATTTCAGGCGAACTAGCGGCAATCCTGGTCGTATCCCGTAACCCGCCGCCCGAGTGGCTCGCCAGATCGAGGGAAGGGATCTGTTGATCGCGAATATCAGCCAGGGCATTGATCAAGGCAAAGGCCGCCACATGGGGCAAGTGGCTCACCGCCCCAAGAATCTTGTCATGCAGATGGGCGTCCATCGTGAGAACCACCGAGCCGGTTTCCTGCCACATTGTTCGGACCTGCTCAAGCGCCTGCGGATCCGTCGTCTTCGTCGGAGTGATGATACAGCGCGCACCCATAAAGAGCTGATCCGATCCGGCAGCCACGCCCGTTTTTTCCTTGCCAGCAATGGGATGGGCCCCGACAAAGTGGACACCAGCCGGCATAGCCCGTTCAGCCTCTTCCACCAGCAGACCCTTCACGCTTCCGACATCGGTCACAATCGCGCCTTTTTTCAAACAGGACGCCCACTCCGTCAGGTGACGGTCATAGGTGTCGACCGGCGTGGCCAGCACGACCAGGTCGGCCTCCCGCACTCCCTCTTTGGGGTCAACAACATACCGATCGATCGCGCCCAACTCGACCGCAGTTTTCAAGTTTTCGACACGCCGCCCGACCCCGATGACCCTTGTCGCCAACCCCTTTCGACGGAGAATCATGCCGAGCGATCCGCCGATCAGCCCGACCCCGACAATCGTGACCTGAGTGAAATGCAGCGCCATTCTTCACGCTGGACCGAGGCCGGCCCTCAACCCTGAGTCCTTCAAGCACAGTCTTATTGATTACAGTTCCCGTCCGACCGCCGCGGCAATCTTTCGCATGTCATGCATCAGTTCCTTGAATTTGCTCGGCTTAATGGATTCTTCACCGTCGCACAGAGCACATTCAGGATTCAAATGGACTTCGATCAGGAGGCCGTCCGCCCCCGCGGCCACCGCGGCCTTCGACATCGGTGCCACTAGATTCCACTTGCCGGTGGCATGGCTGGGATCGACGATGACGGGCAAATGCGAGAGCTCTTTCAACGTTGGGACCGCAGCAAGATCGAGCGTATTTCGATATTGCGTCTCGAAGGTCCTGATCCCCCGCTCGCACAGCATGACGTTCTGATTCCCGCGGGACATGATGTATTCCGCCGACAGGAGGAATTCCTTGATGGTGGCTGAAAGCCCCCGCTTCAACAGCACCGGCTTGTCGTAGGCCCCGACCTCCTTCAGCAACTCGAAGTTCTGCATATTGCGCGCACCAATTTGGATGATGTCGGCTTTCTCGAGAAACAATTCAATGTCTCGGGTATCCAGAATCTCGCTGACCACCGGCAAGCCGGTTTGCTTCTTCGCCTCAACGAGATAATCTAATCCTTCACGCCCTAACCCCTGAAAGGAATAGGGCGATGTGCGCGGTTTGTAGGCCCCGCCACGCAGGATACTCGCTCCCGCTGCCTTCACCTCATGAGCAATGCCGACGGTCATTTCGAGCCGCTCCACCGCGCAGGGCCCCGCCATGATGACCAGCTTGTTGCCGCCGATCTTGACTCCGCCCACATCGATGATCGTTCCTTCACGCTTAAATTCCCGGCTGACGAGTTTCCAGGGCGCGAGAATCGGCAGCACGCTTTCAACGCCTGGCAAGGCCGTGAGCGGCTGGTTATGCAGAATCCGATCGTCGCCGATGACTCCGATGATCGTCCGTTCCTGGCCGGTCGATAGCTGTGACTTCAGCCCCAACTCGCGGAGCCGATCGATAATGTGGTCGACCTCCCGCTCGCTTGCTTCTGGTTTTAATACGATGATCATGTTGCCCTCACCATGCACTCAATGCGAATGGATCACCCGCTTGAGCGCAGCCAAGAATTCTTTATTTTCTTCTCCCAGACCGATGGTCACGCGAACCATACGACCCTCGATGTGACGAACGATGATGCCCTCCCTCAGCATGGCCTCAAACACCACGCGGCCATCTCGTCCGACATCGACATACACAAAATTCGCTTCGCTCGGGATCGGCGCAAACCCGAGCGCGGTCAATCCCGTGACCATCTGCTCCATCCCAGTCGCATTCACCACCCGACTCCGCGCTACATGTTCGTCGTCGCCGAGTGCGGCTAGCGCGGCACGCTGTGCCAGACTGTTGGCATTGAAGGGGGGGCGGACATGGTTCAAGAAATTGGTGATCTCCGCTGTCGCCACGCCGTACCCGATTCGTAATCCAGCGAGGCCATAGATTTTCGAAAACGTCCGCAGCACGATTACATTCCGCCCCTGTTTCACATAGGCCATGGAATCCGGAAACTGCCGACTCCGGACGTACTCGAAATAGGCTTCATCAAATACCACGACGACGTGCGCCGGCACGCGCGAGAGAAGCTGTTCGACCTCATCGGCTGACACCATCGTTCCGGTTGGATTATTGGGGTTGCAGAGGAACAGGAGACGTGTCCGGTCAGTGATGGCGTCCGCCATCGCCTGAAGATCGTGCCGCCATTGCTTCAGCGGGACGATGATCGGTTTTCCGTGAGCTGCCGTGACTTCCATCTTGTAAATGACGAAGGTCTGATCGGCCATGACCGCTTCATCGCCGGGGGCCAAAAACGTACGGGCGAGCAGGCCCAGGATTTCATCCGATCCGTTCCCGAGAATGACCTGATCCTGGGTCACCTTCCAACGATCCGCCAGAGCTTCGCGCAGGCGAAACGCGCCGCCATCAGGATAGCGATGCAGGGTCGCGGTCCCCTCGCTCAAAGCGGCGAGCGCCTTCGGGGAGGGGCCCAACGGATTCTCGTTGGACGCCAGTTTAATGACGCGTGCGAGACCCAGTTCCCGTTGGAGTTCCTCAATGGGCTTCCCCGGAACATAGGGACTCAGCGAGGCGATATCTGGATGGACCTTCAGTGGCATGGCGTTAACTGTGGGCCGGGTAGGATCCCAGCACTTTCATGAAAAGACAGCGGCCAGTGATTTCTTCGACGGCCTTCTTGACCCGCTCTTCCTCAATATGCCCTTCGATATCGACGAAAAATATGTACTCCCAGGCTTTTCGTCTGGAGGGACGCGATTCAATCTTGGTCATGCTCAGGCCATGCGAAGCGAAGGGCCGGAGGAGATCGTACAGGGCACCGACTTTGTCTTTCACCGAAAGCATCAATGAGGTCTTATCTTTTCCCGTACGCTGGGGCGGCTTCTGAGACAATATGAGAAAGCGGGTCATGTTGTTCATATTATCTTCGATGCGGGCCTTGATGACCTTCAAACCGTACAGCTGGGACGCCAATTCCGATGCAATGGCGGCGACTGATGGATTTTCCACACACAGTTCCGCTGCACGTGCCGTGCTCGCAACCTCCGACACTGGTACATTCGGCAGGTTGGTTTCCAACCAATTTCGGCATTGAGCAATGGCATGGGGATGAGAGTAGACCTGTTTCACCTCTTCCATTAGGCCGGACTTGGACAAGAGATGATGGGACACTTCTTGGAGCACTTCCCCGTAGATCAAGAGATTCGAATCAATGAACATATCCAGCGTGTGGTTGACCACACCTTCCGTCGTGTTCTCGATCGGGACCACGCCAAAATTGGCCCGCCCCCGTTCGACTTCACTGAACACCTCCTTGATACTATTGACAGGAATATATTGGGCGGACGACCCGAATTTCTGCATGCAGGCCATGTGGGTAAACGTCGCTCTGGGTCCGAGATAGGCCACCTTCTGAGGGCCTTCGAGAGAGAGGGAGGCGGACATGATTTCTCGATAGACTGGCCGAATCGCCTCGGATGGAAATGGTCCGGTGTTCTGCTGTATGAGGCGCTCGATTATCGCCGCCTCCCGCGCCGGGGTATGGAGATTGGCGTCAGCATCCCGCTGTTTCTTGAGCTTGCCGATCTCAATAACGCTCTTAGACCGCTCATTCAGCAGGTGCAAAATCTCGTCATCGATGCGATCGATTTCTTTCCGGAAGTCGGAAAGGTCTCCGGACATATCTAGCCTTCCTCTTTCCAACCCAGTGAGGCGGGTCACCCGTCCGTCGGCTGGAATGGCACAAGCCAAGTGGGAAATGATACAGGAACCATTCCCGGCAATGCAAGGAGACCCTTGAGGTTTCAGGAGCTTGCGTGACGATCCTCGTCCGTTCCAGCCTGCCGACAGAAGGACCGGACAAGGGTCAGAAAGGCTACGAGAAAAGGAGTGAGGTCGGCCTTTGGAAATGATCGAAGGCCAGCTTCGTGGCTTGGCGGCCACGGCCGGTTCGTTCGAGGAAGCCGGCCTGAATCAGATAGGGCTCATGGACATCTTCGAGGGTACCCTTGTCTTCCTGGACCGCAGCCGCCAGGGATTCCACCCCGACCGGTCCTCCAGCGAACTTGTCGATGATGGTCAGGAGAATTTTCCGGTCCATCTCATCAAACCCGGCCGTATCGACGCCCAGCCATGCGAGCGCATCCTGGGCCACTGACTGAGTGATTTGCCCTTCCGCCTTGACCTGGGCATAGTCGCGCACCCGCTTGATAAGCCGGTTCACGATGCGAGGGGTTCCGCGAGCACGACCGGCAATTTCTTGCGCTCCCTCGCGGTCGATCGGGATCCCTAGGACTCCCGCCGATCGCGTCACGATGGTCTGCAGTTCTGCTGGAGAATAGAACTCCAGGCGGTGGACAAGGCCAAATCGGTCCCGGAGCGGAGAGGTCAGGGCGCCAGCCCTGGTCGTCGCCCCAACTAGCGTAAACCGCGGGAGATCCAACTTCACCGTCCTGGCTGCGGGCCCCTGGCCGATCACAAGATCGAGCTGATAATCCTCCATCGCTGGATAGAGCGCCTCTTCGACAGAGGCAGGGAGCCGGTGAATCTCGTCGATGAACAGGACGTCGTGCTCTTGGAGGTTCGTTAGGATCGCGGCCAAGTCCCCCGCATGACCCAAAACGAGGCCGGAGGTCGAGCGGAGCGAAGCTCCCATCTCATGGGCAATGATGTGGGCGATGGTGGTCTTCCCCAACCCTGGGGGGCCATAAAAGATCGTGTGATCGAGGGCTTCATTTCGCTGCTTCGCCGCTTCTATGCAGATTCGAAGGGATTCTTTCATCCGCTCCTGGCCAACATACTGCTCCAAGGTCTGCGGACGCAGCACATTCTCGATGCTCCGCTCTTCATCCGTGATCTGCGTGCTGACAACTCTCTCGGCCATCGCGAGGGAACCTCTCTCTGCTTTCTTATTTCTTTTCGGGCGTCGGAATGTACTTTGGCGGAGGCGGCAGGGCCCCCTGCCCGGGCGTTGCCGTACTCCCGCAATCCGGCGGGCAGATTTTACCGCCTTGGGTCGGATCCGGAAGGTTCAGCTCCATCTTTTCCGACTGACATTGCGTCATCCGCCCCCCATCCTGATTCCCGCAACGAGCCGGCACAGATGAGCTGCCGATTTCGCGATAGCCCTCGGGACAGGATCCACACACGGACAGCAGATTAGCCCCCAGAGGGACACATTGAACGAGAGTCGGATCGCCATCCTTGCAAATCTCTTTGGACTCGGTCACGCCCGTGGTCGCATAGCCTTCTGGACATTTGCCGCAGGTCTTGCGAATGCTTTTCGGCTCGCTCGACTCTTCAGCTTGTATGGGTATTGCCCCCAAGCTCAATAGGAACACGGCCAGTCCGATAGATACTTGAACCCGGACTGTTCGTTGAGTCAATCTCATTATCATCCTCACCCCCTTGCGAGCTCCTTCAAGGACTCACGAATCATATCTTTGAGCACGATGGTTTCCGGCTGAGACTTCTTCACCTGTTTCAACGCCTCTTTCGCATCTTGGGGACGATACCCTAAATTCACGAGCGCCGACAGGGCGTCATCGAAAATTGCATCTTGCCCCTGCCTGGGTAAATCACTTATGGGCGCAAGGCCAGGGTGGAGTTTTCCGACTTTATCCTTGAGCTCCAACACGAGACGGCTGGCCGACTTGTGTCCGATCCCAGGAACCGTCGTCAGCTTCTCGACATCTCCCGATTGAATCGCCGAGACCAGGTCAGACACAGGAAGCGCCGATAAGATACTGAGCGCCAACTTAGGTCCGACGCCGGATACGCTGGTAAGCAACACGAAGGCGTCTTTTTCCTGCGACGTCAGAAAACCGAAGAGCTGAATCGCGTCTTCGCGGACATGGGTGTGAATGCTCAGTGAGATACTTTCACTAAGATTGGGCAACCCGTAGTAGGTGCTGAGAGGAATAAATACTTCGTATCCGACCCCGTGCACGTCGAGGACCAGATGGGTCGGCGCCTTGAAGGCCAATCGGCCTGTCAGAGAGGCGATCATGCTCTACAGGGCAACGAGGAATGATGAGTACAGATCGCTGAGCGAAGGAGGAAGATCTTGCGTTCTCCGTTCATCGTTCAGCACTCCGCGTTGTTGTTCATCCAGCGGCGGCCACTTTCTCCATCACCTCGTCGGAAATATCAAAATTCGCATGAACTTTCTGCACATCTTCATGCTCGTCCAAGACTTCCATCAACTTGAGCATTTGTTCGGCTGCCTTTTCCTCCAGCCTGATCGTGTTCTGCGGAACAAAGGTGACCTCCGCAAGCGCGGCCTCGATCTTCGCATCGACGAGGGCCTTTTTGACTGCTTCAAAGTGGTGCGGATCTGTGACGACCTCAAAAAGTTTCTCGCCCACCTTCACGTCCTCCGCTCCCGCGTCGAGCGCGAGGGACAGCAGCGTATCCTCATCGACTTTGCTCTTCTCGATCGTGAGCAGCCCCTTCTTGTGAAACTGCCAGGAGACGGCACCGGCTTCCGCCATGTTGCCGTGATTCTTCGTGAGGAGATTTCGGAGCTCAGCGACGGTGCGATTGCGGTTATCGCTCGTGATTTCCATCAATACGCCGGTCCCGCCAGGCCCATACGCTTCCAAATTGAACTCTTCATAGACCACGCCGGGCAACTCTCCCGTGCCGCGCTGAATGGCTTTTTTCAGCGTATCGCCGGGCATGTTCGCCTCTTTCGCCTTCAAAATAGCCAGCCGGAGCCGCGGATTACCGTCCGGGTCAGAACCTGAACGAGCCGCAATCGTCACCTCGCGGATGATTCTAGTGAAAATCTTCCCGCGTTTGACATCCATGGCCCCTTTGTGCCGTTTAACCGTTGCCCAGTGGCTATGTCCACCCATGCTTACTCCATGCAGCCCGGCGCAGGAAGGCCGACTGTACAAAAACGTGATGTCAATCGATAAGAGCTTGTACTCGTAGCACAGGGTTTGGAAAGGTGTCAATTACGCCAGGGGCGTACCTCCACAGGTGCAATTACTCCGAATACATCAGCAACTGCAACCCGATGATCAGAATCAGTCCAGCCCAGAGTAATTCCCATTTGGGAGAGCGCTCGCGCGACAGGGAGCGGAACCAATCGGACAGCAGTTTTGACGAACCGGCTGTCACCGCCATGCTGCCCATAAACGTATGGCCCATCGCAATCTTGTCGGCTGAGGGATGGACACCGTGCGAGTGGCCGAATAACATCAGGCCCCCAATGATGGCAAACATGGGCAGCGGCGTTGCCCAGGCAGCATGACCGAACTGTCCAAGTCGCCGGAATAGCTCGATGGCCCCAACGGTCAAGGATAGGAGCCCGTAAATCTTATGCTGAAATATTTCCGAGTCACTGCCGAAGAACGTCTGCACGAAACTGAGCGAGCCGATCGGCCAAGCATCATGGTCGCTCCAGACAAGAAGAAAGGTGCCTGCTGTAAGCAAGGCTCCCGGCAGAAGAAACCTGGTCCAAGGCCAGAATGGTATCGCCAGCGCCTGGCGCAGCTCACTCAGACCGATGATGAGTAGCAACAGGCCGGAGAGGTGATGATTGAACTCGGAGTAGGCGATGCCTGCAACAGACCCCTCCCACTCAGCCTGCGAACCTACATCTCCATGATGTCCGTGGCCGCTGACCCCGGATTCATACATCAACTTTTGATCATGCGCATCATGATCCGGCTGCGCCCATAGCGGCACAACTGCCAAGAACAGGAAGGCCAAAACGACGAATCCCGCCAAGCGACCCCGGTGAGATTTTGGCAGAACACCACCATCACCGCTGTTGTATAAAGGAAGGGCCCATCCGGCTGGCCGGATGGGCCCTTGCGACATCGTCTTCATATTTTCGCGCTACCGCTCACATGAACTTCATAAACTTGTCTTTCGCGTCATCCATCACTTGAGCTGTAACGGTCGCCATCCCTCGCTCCTTCGCCACCCGCTCAACCTCTTTGCGGGCCATCGGGCGGATGAAGTCAGGAATATTCTCCAGCCGTTTCTCGGCCTCAGGCGTCCAGGTCATCCCGTTGCTCGACTCGCTCTTGGAATCGTCCATAACCTGCAACGTGATCGTCTGGTAACCCTGCTTGCGAGCAAAGGCTTCCACACTGCTCTGCACCATCGGCTTCACAAAGGAAGGCAGGCGATCGAGTTTCTCCTTCGCATCGGCCGACCAGGTGAACTCTGACGTCGTCGCCCCACCGCTGGCTGGCTTACCGCCAGAAGTGAGCCCCATTTCCGCGACCATCGCTGAAAAGGGGCAGCCGCCGCTGGACTTCTCTCCAGGCTTGACTGCCGGTGCAGCCGTGGCAGCTGCTACTGCCGGCTGACCACCTTGGATCTTCTCGTTCAAATAGGCGGCCATCTGACCAGAGCCTGCGAGGGCTTCATCTTTCAGCGTGCCCCGCGTCATCTCAAAAGGCTCGGCCTCAACCGTACGCCCACCCAGCTTCACGCCGAGGGAACTGACCATCTGAGTTTCGCCAGGATTGGTCACCATGGAGAACTTGGCATTGCAAGACGGACAGCCGAAGAACACGCCAAGCGTGCCCTCGCCGGGCTTCTCCACCTTCTCAAAGTTCATGTAGGTTTCACAGTTGAGGCACACGAATTTCATGGCGTCTCCTCTTAGGTGCGTGACATCACAGTTTATCGGCAAGCACCTTCTTGTAATCGAGCAGCGTTTTGATGCGCCCAGCAATTTCTTGGTACCGCTGAATCGTCGGGTACGTTTCGTCGAGCAACGGCTCTCCCTTGTCGAAGGTGCGCGCGAGTTTCCGGTCGAAGGGAATCCGTCCGAGCAGCGGCAGGTCCAGAGCCTCGCACATCGCCTCGGTGTTGCCCTCGAACAACTCGTTCACTTCTCCACAGGAGGGACAACGGTACTCGCTCATATTCTCGACCATTCCCAGGACCTTAATGCCCATGTCGCGGGCATAAGTGACCGACTTCTGCACCACGTCCGATGCTACCTCAGACGGCGTCGTGACAACGATCGCTCCAGCCAAGTCCGGGATATACCCGGCGATGACAGGGGGCTTGTCCGCCGCAGCCCCGGGAGGCAGATCGACCAGGAGGTAATCAAGTTCGCCCCAGACGACATCGGCTAAGAATTCGCGAATGACGTTCATTTCCATCAGCCCCAACCAAACCGGGCTAACATCCATCGGCCCCTTCCAGCGAACCGGCGACGCATCCTCCAGGAAGAAATCCATTGACGCGACTTTCACCCCGAGCGGCCCGACTGGGGGAATCGCTCCTTCAGGCCCCATGGTCAACGACTGGCCATGCAAGCCCAACATGCGAGGCACGCAGGGCCCGTTCAGATCCACGTCTAAGAGTCCGACCTTCGCACCCTGCCGCGCAAACGCCAACGCCAGGTTGACCGTGGTCATGCTCTTGCCGACGCCGCCTTTTCCGCTCATGACGACCAGCTTGTGCTTGATCCCGGCCATGCGAGCCTGGACCAGCCGCATTTGCTCGGTAATCTGCTGGACGACTTTGGCGTCATCCGAGTACTTCAACTTGCCAAGAATGGCCTTGAGATCTTTCTCGACCGCCATGACTGGTATCCCTCGTTAACTGTGCGAATACAGGGAGGTTGAACGGTACCACAGGGGTTTCTGGAGAGTCAAACAAGAGGGCGCCAGGTGCGGATCACATGGAATGTGACGCAGGATGCTCAAAAAGAACGGCCGGCAAGGCCGCAGCGAGTGAAAGGGGCGGGGAGGTACAAACCACACTTCGCGTGGGCCGTGCGCGTCCAGAATGGATCTTGGCGAATGGAAAATCCCCTACCATGCTTCCCGACCTCCGGGAAACCTTTCCTCAACGTTGAGAGCCTGAACGATACGAGAACGAAGATGCCGAACTGTTTCAGTATCCTGCTAGATTGAATACTGAAAGGTCGGCTTAGCCCCGATCGCCTGAGCCAGGACGCCACGGCGTTTAAGCTCCTCAAGAATCAGGCGAGTGGCCGCATCAAAATCTGCCGGGCCTGACAGCACGATATCCGTATTGGGCGGAACTTCCTCGGGTGCCTTGCTCATATTGATAGCGATGACCGGGACCGGGTGAACGAGCGTCCGAATAGCCTGTGCCGCCTCGACGTAGGCCATGCCGAAGGGATTGGTCGTGGAGACCACGATCAACCCGGTATCGACCAGCAGCCTCGCCACTTCGCCATAGCGGCGAGCCATCTCCGTCGCCTGTCCACGTTCTCCCTCCGAGAGGTCTGCATCGAGCCCGCGTCGGAGATTCTCCCCGTCGAGCAAATAGGCATGACGACCATCTGCCACCAGCCTGGCCTCGATTGTCCTGGCAAGGAAGGACTTCCCCGTATGTCGCCCCCCGGTCACCAACACAATGGCGGCTCGGTGGCCATACTGCTGCGCGCGATCTTCGACGCCTACCTCGCCCTTCACCCAGGCAAAATCGCGCTGCCGAGCTTCTTCCCGGAGAAACTCCTGATCATCATGGACCAGCTCTGTCACAATGCCGCCGCCGGCAATGTCGTACTCATCCACGAGAACGAACCGCCCCGTCGCCTCAAACGAAGCAGAGAGGTCGAACGCGACCGGCGCTTTGGCGCGAATCGTCAATTCAGCAACCTGATTCTTATTCACCACGCTGCTGCCTTGCTGCTGGGCCAGATCCATCGTGTCGATGATCCGGTGAATGGTGGCCACTTCACAATCTACTTCCTTCGTCGCCACTCTGAGCTGATAGCGCCGCCCCCGTTCCAACGGCTTCCGGCCCAGCCAGAACACATTGGCTCGAAAGGCCGTCGACACCAGCGGGAGTTGCTCCTGATGCGAGGCGATCTCTCCTCGTTCGACAAAGATCTGTTCATCGAGCGTGACACCAACTGATTGGCCTGCATGGCCCTCTACTGGCGGAGGGTCGATATTGAACGCTTCAATGGACTTGATCGTCGCCCGTTTGTTCGAGGGTGAGAAGACCAGGGAATCCCCGACCTTCAATCGCCCTGCCGTGACACGTCCGGCGATGATGCGACGGGCGTCGAACTTGTAGACATCCTGCACCGGCAAACGTAGCGGCTGTTCGGATCGTCCTGGTTCCTTCCGAAAGACACTGAGCGCGTCCAGCACGGTCGGACCGCTATACCACGGCATCTTCTCGCTCCGGTTGGCGATATTATCTCCAAGCTTGGCGCTGACCGGAATGATCCGCTGTGGAACCGCCTTGAACTGCCCCAGGAACTCTCGATATTCCTTTTCGATCCCGTCGAACACATCCTGCCGATAGCCGACCAGGTCCATCTTGTTCACGACAACGGCAAACTGACGCACGCCCAGGAGCGACAACAGATAGCCATGCTTCTTGGACTGCTCCTTCACACCCTCTAAGGCATCGATCAGCAGCAAGGCCCCTTCGGCCCGGGCCGCCCCTGAGATCATGTTCTTGAGAAACTCCTTGTGCCCCGGCGCATCGATGATGATGTATTGCCGGCCCTTCCAGCCGAAGAACGTCCGCGCGGTATCAATGGTGATTCCCTGCTCCTGCTCTTCAAGAAACGCATCGAACAGGAACGCATACTCGAATTCCTTCCCCTGCTGCCTGCAGATGGCTTGGACCTTTTCGAGTTTGCCATCCGGCAACGATCCCGTATCAGCATAGAGACGCCCCAGCAAGGTGGATTTCCCATGGTCGACGTGCCCGACGATGACGATATTCAGATTGTCAGATGGTTTCGTACTAGTCGCTGTCATTTTCATGCTCCAGAATGCTCAAACGAGCAGGCCAGCGAGGCCGCAGGTGAGTAACAACCGCGTACCCTCCGGGGTACGTTGAGGATTGTTTCGAGCCGAGAACGAAGTTGGATGCTCGTTTCAGCGTTCTGCGCCTACATGTACCCGTCTTTGCGCAACAGCTCCATCCCACGCCCTTCATCCTGCGCGCGACCCGATCGCTCCGCCACCGTGGTGTGCCGCAACTCGTCGATGATGTCGTCTACGGACTTTGCCGTCGATTTGATCGGCGTCGTGCAGGGCGCGCAGCCGAGACTGCGATAGCGGGTCCCATCCCCCTTGTCGAGATAGAGATCGATGAAGGGAATGTTCTCGAACTTGATGTATTCCCAAATATTGATTTCCGTCCAATCCAGCAGCGGATGGATCCGGATGTGTGTTCCGGGAGGGAAGGTCGTTTTGAATTGATCCCAGAGCTCCGGCGGCTGATCGCGAAAATCCCAATCGCCATGTTTGTCACGGGGCGAAAAGTAGCGTTCCTTGGCTCTCGTCCCCTCCTCATCTGCGCGCACACCGAGAATGATGCCCGTATAGCCCTTTTGCTCAATCAATTGCTTGAGCCCATTGGTTTTCAAGGCCGTACAGCAGTTGACGCGGCCCAGCGTGTGATTCATTCCGGCCGCGAGCGCCTCCTTGTTTTGCCCAACGACCAATTTGAGGCCCCACTCGCGAGCCACTCGATCTCGATATTCGATCATGGCGGGGATTTTGTAACTTGTGTCGACGTGCAGAAGAGGAAACGGCACATGGCCGAAAAAGGCTTTTCTGGCCAACCACAGCAGCACGGTTGAATCTTTCCCCATCGACCAGAGCATGGCCAGATTGTCAAAATGCTTATAGGCTTCCCGGAGAATATAGACGCTCTGGTCTTCTAATTGACGAAGATGTCGCACGGACTCGATCCTCTCGTGTGGTCAATGGGTCCGGCCGGTCGAGCCTGTGCCCACCGGCTCCTGAGTCAATTCCTCTAACTTTCGCGCAGCCGCTCCCTCTTCGAGCGCGTGACGCGCAAGTGGGACACACGACGCCCATGTCGCCCCTTTGCCTGCGGCATACAGAATCAGCGCCGCGTTCATCAACACCCAGTTGCAGGGCCCTCCCTGCAGTTGATTGTGGAGAATTCGTCGGAGCAGATCTGCTTCCTTGTCTCGCTGGTCCGACGGAAAACCGGCCATGTCGCGCGGCGTACCCAGCGGTACCCCGACATCTTTTGACGCGAACGAGAGGGGCGTAATCCGCTCGTCTCGCAATTCCAGCACCCTTGTGAGGGCGGCAATCGAGAGTTCCGGATCACCTTCAACACCGCTGACCACCAGAGCCCGCGGGCAAGCCAGCATCCGCAACACTTCAGCGGTCTTTTCAAAGTGGGGAGGATGGGACAGGCCGACGACCTGCGATGCGGCGCGAGCCGGGTTCAAGAGCTTCGCAATCGGATGGAAGACGTTCCGCGCTCCCAGCTCTTGGCGCATCTCTAGGAAACGATAGATCGGAGGGTGATAGAGGGCGATGTCGAGATAGGCGAATCCATGCCGCGTCACCGCCTCTGCCGCCGCTTTCGGCTCCATGTCGATCGGGAGGCCCAAAGCCTTGAGCACCCCGGCATTTCCGGCGCGACCAGGAATCCCGTCATACCCATGCATCAGGACCGACGCGCCTGCCGACGCAGCCACGATGGCGGAAGCCGCAAGGGCATGAAAGGTTTCCTGTTTCCCCGCATAGCTCGGCAGATCCACGACGCCCAGTTCTCGCGGGATCGGCACAGGCGCCACATAGGAACGGGCGGTCGCAGTCATTGAGGCCAGCTCGGTGACGGACTCCATCTTGATCCGCATGGCCATGAGAAAGGCACCCACCTGCGCCGGCGTGGCGTCCCCTTCAATGAGCGCCTTCATCGCCCGCTTCGCTTCGTCCCAGGTGAGGTCCTTGGCAGCCTTTGGCCCCTTGGCAATTTTTGCGATAAATTCCTGCATCGACATTACGAGGCCTTATGTAACCCGCACTCAGTCTTGGTAAAGTTTTTCCACCGTCCCGCGCGGGGGTCTTCGCCGGGCATCGCTGGGCTCGTGCAATGGGTGCAGCCGATACTTGGATAATTGCGGTCATGCAATTCGTTGTAGGGAACTTCGTAGACACGAATGTAGGTCCAGACATCCTCCCACGTCCACTTCGCGAGCGGATTGACTTTAGCCAACTGAAATTTCTGGTCCCACTCGATCAGCTTCGCATTGGCTCTCGTGGAAGACTGATCTCGTCTGATCCCCGTAATCCACGCGTCGAATCCCTTCAGCACGCGGGTGAGAGGCTCCACTTTGCGCAACTCACAACATTGGTCGGGATAGCGCGTCCACAGCGCGGCACCATGCTGAGCGGCCTGTTCCTCCGGCGTGAGCAACGACTTCACCTGTATGACCTGCTGCGGTTCCAACCCATAACGCTCAATCACACGATCGCGCGTGGCATAGGTTTCGGGAAAGAGAAACTCCGTGTCGAGATAGAAGAGCGGCACTGATGGATTGATGCGGTGGACCATGTCCACGAGCACGACATCCTCCGCCCCAAAACTGCAGGCGAGCACGATCTTTGGCGCGTAACGCTCGATCGCCGCAGCCAACACCTCCTGCGGCTGCTTCGCCTCGAACGACTCACCCCAGGCCTTCAGTTCTTCTGATGAGATATCTGCCATCAGGTTCTCTCTTCTTCCACTCACACCTCAAGCGGCAAGAGTGAAGATTTCCGACTGCGGGCGTCCAACAGGGCCTTCTGAGGTTGCGCGTTACGCGAGCAAGGAAACATCCCTCCGCTGCGCTATTCCACTTTTTCGACCAGAATCCGATAATGCGCTCCGGCGGCTTCGAGTGGTTCCTGCAGCAACAACTTATGCCCGTCGTTTCTCAAACTCAGGGGCACGTTTTTGATCGGTTCGCCCGCATCGAGCCAGACTTCCAAACGTTCACCCGCATCCATCATCTCCAGTTTCAGCTTAGTCTTCACGTAATTCAGCGGACAGGCCACTCCCCGCAGATCGTAAACCGGCGCGCCAGACGGGGCAGGCGCGGTCACAGAAGATACGGCCGGCTTGACCTCCGGCGTTGTGCTGGTCGTGACTTTCGCTGCTTCACCCACTGGCGCCAGCTTGAGATCTTTGCCCATCTGCTCCGTGGCGGCACGACAAGCATCCACGAATCCCTTGGCAAAGACCATCTTGTCGCGGGCAGATTCGCCCGTTGTCTCCTTGGGCCCTAAATCGCCTACCCGCTTCCTCAGGTCACGATACATCGCTGGAACGATGCCCTTTTGTGCAATCCTGCTATCAAATTCGGTGAAGGTTTCTGCATCTGTCGAAGGTTCAAGCCCTTCCGTCACAAGCAAGGCCTTGGCAGCAGCCAGCACGGCGCGATAGGACTTGTTCACCGAGACGGAATATTGATGATTGTCCACAAGTAGCTTCGCCTGATAGAGCTCTTGATCTGCCTCGAGAATGCCATTCTCGATCATTTCAAGCGCGCCACCTGCGCACTCGCCAGGCCCGAGATCCTCCAAGACAAATTCTTCTTCGCCTTCCCAGTCGTAGTAGAACGTGGAATCATCCTGAAAGGACGGAACGATGGTGTAGGGGATCAGCTCGTCCTTGAGCTTAACCTTGCCGACACGATCAATGAAGGCCGGCAGCCCTTCGCCGGATTGCCGGTCACGCCGATACACGTCGATCAGGTGCGTGATCGCCGCCGATACGCTCTTAGCCGGCAACTTGACCACCATCTGTCCGATCTTCGCCGTCCCGTTGACCTTCCCGCCCAAATGCAATTCGTAGAAGGGGGCGACGTGCTCGCCGATGCGTTTCCCCACTCCGTGCAAGCCGATCGTGGCGATATGGTGTTGGGCGCAGGAGTTGTGGCACCCGCTGATCTTGACACTGACATCTTTGAGATCCTCGGGTACCCGCCCCGCCGGGAACACCTCGGCCAACGCTCGCGCAAGCCCCTTTGAAGACGTGATCCCCAAGCCACACGTGTCGGTGCCGGGGCAGGCGATAATATCTTCGACCAGCTCGGCGCCGGGATCAGCCAAGCCCTGTGAGGCAAGATCGGCATAGAGGTCGGCGATGCGCGACTCCGGCACCCATCGAATAATCATGTTTTGATTAATCGTCGTCCGAATGTTGCCATTGGAGTAACGATCCGCAAGATCGGCAAGGAGTAGCATCTGCTCTGTCGTAAGGTCGCCCATGAATAACTTGGTCACTGCGGCGACATAGCCCTCTTGCTTCTGACGTACAACGTTGGTGCGGCGCCACATCTCGAACGGCGTCTCCGCAGCCGTACCGTTGGCATGACCATTGGTCTGCACCGCCGCCTGCTTCGATCCATTGGAGGTCGGCATGATGAGGGGAATGGGTTCATCCGGATACGATAGTAACTTGATTGGCTCAGGGGTCGGACGGGCATGTCCCATCGACACGTAGGCCTCTTCCCAGCGACGTTTGAACTCCTCGAAACCCAGCTTTTCGATCACAAACTTCATCCTGGCCTTCGTGCGATTTTTTCGATTACCCAGGGTGTCGAATACCCGAATCACGGCTTCCACGCTCGGAATGAGTTCGTCCATCGGAGTGAACTCTCGAAGGACCTGCGCGAGCCGGGGGGCTGAGCCGAGACCGCCGCCTGCGACCATTCGAAAGCCGATGACCCCATCAGCACGCTTCGCTGCGAGCAGCCCGATGTCGTGAATCGGTGTGAGGGCGCAATCCTGCTTGCAGCCGGAGAAGGCAATCTTGAATTTGCGGGGGAGGCTCTGGTTGAGCGGGTTCCTCAAGAGATGGAGCGCGACGGTTTTCGCGTAGGGCGTCACGTCGAACACTTCCCCCTGACAGATCCCGGCAAGGTGACAGGCCGTCACGTTGCGGACCGTGTTGGCGCAAGCCTCTCTGGTGGTCAAGCCGACCTCCGCCAGCCCGCGCATGATGGTCGGCACATCCTGCAGTTCGACAAAATGCAGTTGGACATCCTGGCGTGTGGTCACGTGCCCGACACCGGTGGCATATCGCTCAGCCAATTCCGCAACCCGGCGAAGCTGATTCGCCGTCAGTCCACCGAAGGGGATCTTGATCCGAACCATCTGGACACCGGCTTGCCGTTGTCCATAAATGCCATACTGGAGACGGAAGGGCCTGAACAGATCGCCCGAGACGTCGCCGGAAGCCATGCGCATCGCCTCGGCCTCGAAGGTCTCGATCTCCTCGACAATGGCAGGAGGAATGGGCTCTGTCTTGATCGGAACAGTACTGAGTGGTATGCGATTCATAGGAGACCTCAAATGTGGTACATCAACGATCGCTCTTGCTCAAGCGCTCGCTGCTGCCCGGCTAATTCTTCCACGCTAATGGCCTCGAGCACATGGCGCTCCGCTTGATAGACTTGCTCCCACACCTTCCCGAGCAGAAGTTCCGGTTTGCTGATTCGTCGCACCTGCGCACTGCCCGCTCCCCCGATGGGGGGTGAAAGTGGACCATCAAGCGCCTCTAGGATTTCGACGACCGATACCTCAGAAGGTTTCTTCGAAAGCACGTATCCCCCTTGGGCGCCTCGAAGGCTCGAGACAAGGCCAGCCTTCTTCATCCCATGAAGGACCTGTTCAAGAAAACGAGCAGGAATAGCTTGTCGACGTGCAATTGATTTCGCCTGGACAGGAGCTGTCCCGAGGTGCATCGCTAAGTCGACAGCCGCCATGATTCCATAGGTTGCCCTGAGAGATACCTTCATATACGAGTATTCCGGTAGGAATTAAAGCACTGGTATTAATTAATACTCCTAGAAAGGATCTGCTGTCAAGCCACCTTTCCGCGATGGTCACGAGAGCGCGTTCTTGGGTGAATTTCGCCTCCACATAATAATTAGGAACGAAACAGGTCGAGAGGATTGAGGCTCATTCATACCGATCGCGCGAGATTGACACGGCACGGAAGCAGTCGGACCCCTGGAATGGCTCGGCCACTACTTCTCCACTTACCCGCTGAGACAAGACGGCTCATCGGTCAGGAGAAGACCATCCGGCTTCCTGTGCTCGAGCCAACGAGAACGACTCCTTCTACATTTTCCTCGTTGACATCAAATTGGCTCTGGGCAATAATCCGCACCTCTTCTCCGTTCTTCTTCTGGAACCTTCATGTCGCTTACATCATCCGTCTTCAGTATTTTATTGCTCACCGGTGATCCAGAGATCCTGAGTCAGTTCAAGCATGCGTTCAAAGATGCTTCCGTGACTGCGGCGAAAGACGCGTCCATGCTGCCGAAGGACGTGACGCGTCGCACGTTTGATGCGGTCATCATTGAATTGAAACCAGGCTCAGCCGGTGGAGCAGCCGCCATACCTCCCAACATCGATCACACACACACATTGCTTATCACCGGCTCTCGAACCGTGCTGAAACGAGCTTCTAAGTTCATGCAAGCGATGGCGCGGCAGAAGGCTGCAGGAGCGAACGGAAATGAAGCCCTATCCCTCGAGGACTATCTCGAATGGAAGATGGGAGATTTCGTGAAAGGGATGCGGGACGGTTCGGGACGGAACCTGCATCCCATGTTGATCAACGCCATTGAGCGCCCCTTGATCACCAGGGCGCTTCAAGAAACCAAAGGTAACCAGATCCAGGCAGCAGAACTGCTTGGTTTGAATCGAAACACCCTCAGGAAGAGGATCCAGGACTTGCACATTCCCGTGAAACGGAAGCGGGCCTCACAGACGCGAGAAGCCTGACGCGTCCGGTGCTGTTCTCGGAAGGCTGGATTCTGTGGGTGCGGTAATAGCGAACGTTGTGGCAAGGAGTCGCGTAGTTCAACCCAATAACAGGAGGGGCACGATGACGAAAGAAGAGCTGATCGCAAAGATGGCGGCATCCGCTGGTATCACCAAGGTTGCAGCGGGCACTGCCTTACAAGCCTTCACCGGAGCGGTGACCACGTCCCTGAAGAAGGGGCAACGCGTCTCGCTGGTGAATTTTGGAACCTTTACGGTAGCGAAGCGGAAAGCCCGGCTCGGGCGGAATCCCAGAACGGGTGAAGCGCTGCGGATTCCCGCAGCCAAAGTCCCAAAATTCTCGGCAGGAAAAATATTAAAGTCAGCCGTCAGGTAACATCGTACGATCGTCAGATCGTCCAGCTAGCAGGCAAGAGAGGAGGCGGCGCACTCCAACTCGGGGGTGCGGCCTTCTCTTTTGCGTTTCTTGACACTTTAGGCAGGGCTATATTAGCATGCCCCTCCGGACCGATAGGCGCGTAGCTCAGGGGGAGAGCGCTACCTTGACACGGTAGAGGTCGACGGTTCAAGACCGTCCGCGCCTACCACCTAGCTGAGGGCATCCGCTTGCCTCTCGTAAGCGGCGTGCCTTTGTTGTTTCTAGTGCTTAATGAAGTCATGCAGGTCATGAAAATTACGCTCAAAGATGGCAGTAGCAGGGATATTCCTGCCGGCCAGACCGTTGGGTCTGCCATGTCGGCTCTCGGCCTGACCCTTGGCCCAGACATCCTTGCGGCGAAGGTGAATGGCCAGACTGTAGATCTTTCGAGCATCTTGACAGCAGATGCTGAGGTGACCCCACTTCAATTCGATAGTGCAGAGGGTCGCGACGTCTACCGCCATAGCAGTACCCACATCATGGCGCAGGCCGTCAAAGAAGTCTTCCCCACAGCACAACTGACGATCGGCCCAGCCCTTGAAGATGGGTTCTTCTATGACTTTGCCTTTGAACGCCCATTTACCCCGGAAGATCTTGAGAAAATTGAAGCGCGAGCGAAAGACATCATTAAGCGCGCCCTTCCTGTGAAACGGGCAGAATTGTCGAAACAAGAAGCGGTGAAGTTTTTCGAGGAACGGGGGGAAGCCTATAAGGTTGAGTTGATTCAAGGACTGGCAGATGGGCAGACCATCTCAATATATAGCCAAGGGGATTTCACCGACCTCTGCCGCGGCCCCCATCTCCCTACGACAGGCCATGTCGGGGCATTCAAGCTCCTGAACACGGCCGGAGCGTACTGGCGCGGCGACGAACGCAATCCCATGCTGCAGCGGATCTATGGGACGTCCTTCCCGACCCAGGCGGAACTCGACGCACATCTCGCGCGGCTAGAAGAGATTAAGCGACGAGACCACCGAAAGGTCGGTAAGGAACTCGACTTGATCTCGATCCAGGATGAAATCGGCCCGGGCCTGGTGCTCTGGCATCCGAAGGGCGCGACGATCCGGCTATTGATTGAGAACTTTTGGCGCGATCAACATATTCAAAACGGGTACGAACTGGTGTACTCCCCGCACGTCGCCCGGTTAGACCTCTGGAAAACCAGTGGCCACGTAGACTATTACCGCGACAACATGTTCGCTCCCATGAAGGTTGAAAATAGCGAGTATCAGCTCAAGCCGATGAATTGCCCATTCCACATCATGATCTACAAGTCGCATCTGCGCAGTTACCGGGACCTCCCCATCCGCTATGGCGAGCTGGGGACCGTCTACCGGTATGAACGGACAGGCGTCCTCCACGGGCTGCTACGGGTTCGCGGCTTCACACAAGACGACGCGCACCTGTTCTGCCGGCCGGACCAGATTGAAAGCGAAGTCAGCAAGGTCCTAGATTTCACGTTCTTTATTCTCGGAACCTTCGGGTTCACCGAATTTGAAGTCTACCTCTCGACCAAGCCGGAAAAGTCCGTCGGATCGGAAGAACGGTGGGCCCAAGCCACGAGCGCACTCGAAGCAGCCTTGAAAGGACGAGGAATCGCCTACCAGCTCGACCCGGGCGAAGGCGTCTTCTACGGACCAAAAATCGACATCAAAATCAAAGATGCCCTGGGCCGTTCCTGGCAATGTTCCACCATTCAAGTCGATTTCAATAATCCCGAACGGTTCGAATTAGGATATATTGGGGAAGACGGCAAAGTTCACCAACCGATCATGATCCATCGAGCCTTGATGGGATCGATCGAACGGTTTTTTGGCATTCTGATCGAGCACTTCGGCGGCGCGTTTCCAACCTGGCTCGCCCCGGTTCAGGCGATGGTCATGTCCATCACGGACAACCAGCGGCCCTACGTCGCCGAAATCGTCACCCAACTAAAGGCTGCAGGGTTCCGCGCTGAGGCAGACCTTCGGAATGAAAAAATTGGGCTCAAAATTCGAGAAGCGGAAAAGGCGAAGGTTCCATTTATGTTTGTGGTTGGCGACCGAGAAGTGCAGAGTGGGACTCTGGCGATACGGGGCCGGAGCGGAGCCAACCTCGGCAGCATGACCGTAGCGGGAGCGCTCGACCTGCTCCGTGCGGACCTCAAGCCGGCAGGGCAGCAACATTCACTGACACAATAAGAGGTGTCTTATCGTCCCCAAATTACGAATTAACCGGGAAATCAGGGTGCGCGAAGTCCGGGTGATCGGTCCGGAGAGCGAGCAGCTCGGCATTCTCCTCACGGCGGATGCGTTCAAGCAGGCGCAAGAAAACGGCTACGACCTTGTCGAGGTCGCGCCCACGTCAGTGCCTCCCGTATGCCGCATTATGGACTACGGGAAATACAAGTTCGAGTTGAGCAAGAAGGACCACCAGAACCGGCGCCATCAAAAGTCGACGCAGGTGAAGGAAATTAAGTTGCGCCCTCGGACAGATAAGCATGACTTAGAGATCAAGATTCGACAGATTAAGGGCTTTCTGGCCGATGGCAACAAGACCAAAGTCGTCTTGACGTACCGCGGTCGCGAAATGGCCAATCAGGAGATGGGCCGAACACTCATGAATTCGGTCATCGCGGAAATAGGAGAGGCAGGCACGATCGAGTACGCTCCCCGTATGGAAGGGCGAAGCTTGATCATGATCGTGGCGCCGAAGTAAGACGGCGGCCCGAACGCTAATAACCAAAGGAATCACCGATCATGAAAAGGAAAATGAAAACGCATAGCGGAGCCAAAAAGCGGTTTAACCGCACCGGCTCTGGAAAACTGGTCAGGCGAAAGGCGGGAAAACGCCATATCCTCACCAGCAAGACACAGGATCGGAAGCGCCGATTAAGCGGCACGGTTCTCGTCGATAAGACCAAGACTCAGGCACTGGATCGCTTATTGCCCTACAGCTAAATTAGGATGTACGAATCGAGTTAACCAAAAGGAGTATTGACTCATGCCTCGCGCAAAAGGTGGCCCCAAAACAAGACATCGACGGAAGAAACGTCTGAAACTGGCCAAAGGACAGTATGGAGGGAAGAGCCGGCTGTTCCGCACCGCAACAGAATCAGTCGATAAGGGTCAGGCGTACGCGTATACCGGACGGAAAAATCGGAAACGGGACTTCCGCGTGTTGTGGATTGCGCGCATCAATGCGGCAGTTCGAGCACATGGGCTGACCTATGGCCGGTTTATCAACGCCCTGAAGAAGGCCAATATCCTCTTGGACCGGAAGGTCTTGTCCGATATGGCGATCAAGGATTCCACGGGGTTTGAGCAGCTGGTCGGTCTCGCCAAGCAGCACCTCGCGCCTGCCGGCGCGTAAACGCAGTCGCCTGCCGAGAATTCCCTTCGAAGAATTGGTTAGGACAGGACGTGGGTCTTGAGGAATGCGCCGACGGGCGTACGCCTCAAGACCGTTCGGCTAGTTCCGTCAGATCGATTTCGAACGCGACAGCCGGAATACTAATCTGCCAGCGTTCCAGAACCTCCGGGTGCAGCTCCCCAATCACACCGACTTGTTTTCCCCCGGACACGATACTCCCCACTCGTCCAGCGAGAAATGAAGGATGCTGGATCGGTTCCAGTCTGTAGGCTTGGCCCACATAGTAGAACAGCGTGTCCAGGCAGGAGTGGACCTCGGAGAAATGTGCATCGGCGTGGGCAATCACCCCCCCGAGCACCGCCACAGTGCGTGACCCGAGGGGCTGCGTGGGATCGGGACGTGCCACCTCACCCGCTTCGAACATTCGGTGGGGATAAAACGCCCGGCTTGATGCGGCTTCCACGCGAAGCAACGAGGGCAGCATCCATTGTCGAAGCGCAGAGAAGTTCTGGGACATCACATTGTCCACTTCGACGAGTTCCCCCCACTCGGTCCCTTCCAATCTCATCGCATCGCGCAGATCCTTGGGCGAACCGAGAATGTTGGAAATAATTTCCTGGAAGCCCATGCCGACCATGAGGGCCCTGACACGGTCAGAGACCTCCTCTATACGAGACAGGCCACCAACCGTGAACTGCGAGGGCATCACCGGCAAAAAGTCGCCGTACCCGCGACTGATCGCGACATCTTCGACCACGTCCATCGCGTGCATCAGGTCCTGCCGATAGAGCGGAAGCGTTACCGTCACCTCTTCACCCATACTCATCACCTCATAGCCGTAGCCCGCTAAGGCCTTGGCCACTTCGTGGGCGCCTAAAGCCTGCCCAAGGGCCTGCTCGATCGTGCGTACGGGAAGCGTCCGTGACTTCCCGAGATCTAGCGGAGTCATGACTGCCTCGCCGAGATCAGTCTTATAGGGATACATTACTTCGATCGGCTCAATGACTGCGCCACGATCCGCCAAATTGGCTGCGAAAATGTTGAGGGTCAGGACGACCATCGAGAGGTCAGTGCCCGTCACCTCGACGAATAAGGCATCGTCTCCCACCCGCACTTCTCCAACTTCGCGGCTATTGATGATCGGGGGAAAGGAGAGAGCTTGGCCCTTGGCATCGCGGAGGAAGGGCAGGCGATCCTGGCCGGCGAGAATCCCGCCGAACTCCAGCCCTTTGGGATGGACGAGCAGCATCTCTCCGAGCGTCATGTCTGTGTCCATGCCCAGCGGCGTGAATGTGGCGTCGTCCGGTTTTACCAAGTCATAGGTCACAGGAAACTCAATGGCACCGAGCCGATAGAGTCCGATCGACACGGTCCGGCGTTTGCGGCCGAACATCTCGGCGATCTTCTCTTGTGTCTGGATCAGCTGTGCGAGGCCCTCCTGGGTCACCCGTAAACCAGTCGCAGTACAGGCCGCCACGTAGGGCCTGACCTTCTCCAGGCCGTGAGCCACGTTCAGTCGCTTTACCGATGTCGATGTGGCCGTGAGAAAGTCGTACCTCACGAGGGCGCCCTGCCGCTTCACCCGAATCTGCCGCGCGATGCCTTCGCAGCACCAAAGATCAGGACGGTTGCTATCTTGGAGCTCGATTCGCAGTTCGCCGGTGTCTGGATTCTGCCCCTTCAGCTCGCCCTTCACGAGCATCAACGACTCTTCGAGTTGCTCCATGGTGATCGGTTGGCGAGCCTCTCCTGGCCCTGCGAGCAATCCCTCGAGATCCTGTTTGAAAATAGTAATCGTGGGCATGGGAAACCTACAAGGCCCCTCTGGTGGAGCGAATCAGATCAAGATTGTCGGTGAACAATTCACGGATATCATGAATGCCCAGCGCCACCATCGCCATGCGATCGAGCCCCAACCCCCACGCAATCACCGGCACGGTCACGCCCAGCGGAAGGGTGACTTCCGGCCGGAACAGCCCGGCTCCGCCAAGCTCCATCCATCCGAGCTTTGGATGGCGCACATGCAGCTCGACCGATGGTTCAGTGAAAGGGAAATAGGCCGGGAGAAATTTGACTTCCTTTGCCTGCGCCACTTCCCGGGCAAACAGATTCAGCAGCCCGAGCAAAGTGCGAAAGTTGATGTCTCCGCCGAGCACGATCCCTTCCACCTGAAAGAAATCGGTTGCGTGCGTGGCATCGACTTGATCGTAGCGGAAACAGCGTGCGATGGAAAAATACTTTCCCGGCACCGCTGGTTGTGCCGCCAACGTATGGGCCGAGACGGCCGTCCCCTGGCTCCGCAAGACCAGTCGGCGCGCGCGCTCGGCATCGAACGAATAGTTCCAACCAGTTGAACCGGTTTCACCGCCGTCCTGGTGCGCTTGCGTGACACGCGACAAGAACGGCTCCGCAATCGACGAGGCATGCGTCGGTTCCTTGACGAAATAGACGTCATGAATGTCCCGTGCCGGATGGAACTGCGGCATGAAGAGGGCGTCCATGTTCCAGAATTCGGTCTCCACAAGCGAGCCCCGCATTTCCTGGAATCCCATGCTCACTAGTTTCGTCTTCACGGTATCGAGAAACTCACGATACGGATGCCGTTTGCCCGGGGCAATCCGCGGCGCGCGAAGACTGATCGTATACTTGCGGAAGCGCTTCGTCCGCCAGCTCCCGTCCTTCAAGAGCTCGGATGTCAACTGGGAGACCTCTTCCGCGGTCCCTTGCCGAGAGAGCTGCTGGGCTGCCTCGATACCGACGACAGAGAGCTTGAGCGCTCTTGCCACCCGATCATCAATGCGGAAGGGTTCCCGTGCATTCCCCCGTTTGACAGCGTGGTCTTGAATGACCTGCCGCTGTGCCTCGGAAAATGCCTGCAGCTCACGAGACGCCCCATGGAGCTGTTGCAGCAATCCCCGCATCGCTTCTGCCGTCTGGCTTGGTCGGCCGGTCGATTCAATACAGCCACCTTGAATGATGAGGAGCGCGCCTTCTTTCTTGAGCCGTCCGATCGCACCGCTCACCTCTGACGGTTCGAGCCCCTCTCGCGATTGAATGTCCTGAATGGTCAGGCGCTTGCCGTTTTTGGCCAAATCGCGAGCAGCAGACAGCACCCGTTCGATCGGCGAGTGCTTTTCAAAATAGAGTTCCCCGATTTTTGTGAGCGAGACAATCGGCGTCACGGTCTCGGAATCGACCGCGAGCAACGACTTGGCAAGCAACCATTCGACCGCCATACTTAATTGCGAGGGCTCTAGCCCGGTGGACTCCGCCAACTCTTCTGTCCGGAGTACCGCGGAGGGATTCGCTCCAAAGATCGACAGGACTTTGACTTCGAGAGGATGAAGGCTATCGATGAGGGAAGAAATGTCCACCCGCCAGGCCTATCGGTGAGCGGAGACGCGCTGCGGCGTCGTGGAAGAACGTTGGCCGGCTGCGCGCAACGCAGCGATCGTCGCGGCATAGTCCCGACTAGAGAAAATGGCCGACCCGGCGACCAATACATCAGCTCCCGCGGCCAGCACCCGAGCCGCATTATCGACCTTGACGCCGCCGTCCACTTCGAGCAACGCGCGACTCCCGGCCCGATCGATCATGGCGCGAGCCGAAGAAATCTTCTGAATAGAGGAGGTAATAAACTTTTGACCGCCGAAGCCAGGATTGACCGACATGATCAGGAGCAAATCGACGTCGGGGAGGATTTCCTCAATCGTAGTGAGCGAGGTAGCCGGATTCAGGGTCACACCAGCCTTGACGCCCCGTTCCTTGATCGATTGCACAGTGCGATGGAGATGCGTACAGGCTTCCACGTGAACCGTGAGATAGTCTGCTCCAGCCTCGGCGAACTCGGCGATAAAGGCGTCGGCGTTTGTGATCATGAGGTGGACATCGAGCGGCAGCTTGGTGACTTTTCTGAGCGCCGCGACAATCGGCGGACCGATGGTCAAATTCGGCACGAAGTGCCCGTCCATAACGTCGATATGCAGGAAGTCGGCCCCCCCGCGTTCCACGGCTGCCACTTCGTCGGCCAGTCGGGCAAAGTCAGCAGCTAAAATCGAGGGCGCAATAAGAACGGGGCGTGCCATCACAAAACCTTTCTCAGTCGTGCGGCGTAGAATCCATCCATCGAGAACCGATTACCCACTGTCGAGAGGGCATCATGTTCGGTGACGAATCCCTGTGCCGCATGCGGGAGCCAGGGGACGACGGACTCACGATGAAACTCTGAATGGGCACGACAGAATCGCTCGATGACGTCTTCGTTTTCCTCCGGTTCCGTCGAGCACGTACTATAGACCAGCACCCCGCCAGGCCGCAAGCATGGGGCAACAGCCTCAAGGATCTGGCACTGGAGTTCCTGATGTCGAGGAAGCGCCTGCTCATCTTTCCGCCACTTCGCTTCCGGATGTCGACGTAACACGCCGAGCCCGCTGCAGGGCGCATCCACCAAGATTCGATCAACCGATGGTTCGCCCACTCTGGCCTTCTTCACGGAAGGAGGCGCTGCCGTTTCGATCTTAGGAAGCCATTCAAGTGGCCGCCGAATATCGCCGACGATCGGCACGACAATCTGGACCCCGAGTCGGAAACAATTGCTTCGCAGCAGATCCAGGCGGGCCCCTTTCCGATCGACGGCGTAGATCGTCCCCTTGTTATGCATCAGATCGGCCAAATGAGTCGCCTTTCCTCCCGGCGCCGCACAGGCATCGAGCACGATGTCACCAGGCTGAGGATCGAGCAGGGGAGGAATCAATTGCGCTGCTTCATCTTCCACATAAAAATCGCCCTCTTGAAACCCCGGGAGCGAGGGGACAGAGCCTCCTTCTTCAAGCAGAATACCGAATGGACTCACGCTGGTCGGCTTGGCCGCGATACCCATCTGTGCAAATTTTTCGAGGAGTGCTCCCCTGGTCGTGATCAGCTGATTCACCCGAAGTGTCAGCGGAGGCACGGCGCTGACCCCCTCGCAGGCCGCTTCCGCAGAGACCACGCCCAGACGTTCCACCCATCGACGACTGAGCCACCCTGGAACCGAGTACCTCACGGCGAGGGCCTGCGCAGCGTCGGGATCCATGCTGGGCCAGGGCAGAGGCGGATGGCGCAAGAGCGCGCGCAAGACCGCATTGACGAACCCGCTCCAGTCCCTACCAACAGTGCCAGCAAAGCCTCTGGCCAGGCTGACTGATTCGTTGACGGCGGCAGACTGCGGAATACGATCGAGAAACAGGAGTTGGTAGGCACCGAGCCTGAGCACCATCTGCACGGCGACTGGAAGCCGAGGAAGCGGCTTTTCCAAGACCGGTTCAAGCCGCCAATCGATGGTCGCAAGACGCCGCAAGACGCCATAGGTGAGCTCCACCGTGAGGGCCCGTTCCCTGTTGTCGAACGAGCATCGCGCGAGAGCGCGGTCTAACAGGACATCGACCCCTTCCTCGCTCTTGACGGACTCCACCAACAACGAGAGGGCGATCGCACGTGCAGAGGGTGTGATTTGAGTAGTGAATAAGGATCGAGAACCAGCAGCCATAGGGCACTCAGGACAGGAACGTTTCGATTGTTCAATGAACGGACAGGACCCCTAGCAAGCTGTGGGGGAACTCCGTGCGCATGCGGAACTTCGCTGGTCCGCACGTCTAGGGCAACAGAGGACCCGCCCGCAAGATGCTCAAAAAGTCCGTCCAGCAAGGCCGCAGTGAGCGAAGAGGCGAGGCGCACGCTCCGGTACGTTGAGCCTCAGAGCGATACGAGAACGCCGCTGGCGGGCTTTTTCAGCATCCTGCTAGGAAAGAGCCGATCCCCCTAACTGCAATCCAACGGCAACGGTATGGCCCGCCAAGTATTGAGATACAGCCATGCGACGGCTATTAGCCGGCTGCAACTCCATCACGGCAAGGACTCCCTCCCCGGTGGCGACATGAATCGCCTCGTTGGTGACTGCGACGATCACCCCCGGAGGCTTCGTCGCTGGTCCTGTGAGCGCCAGGGCTCGCCAGATCGTCCAACGGTCACCGCCCGCCATCGTTGTGTAGGCCCCGGGCCAGGGAGAGAGTCCGCGGACCCGGTTGGCCAGAGCAGTGGCGGGCAAGGCCCAATCAATCACACCATCTTCCTTTTTCAGCAACGGCGCCAAGGTCGCCTGTGAAGAATCTTGCGGCCGCGGGACGAGGGTGCCGGCCTTAAGTCGGACAATTGTCTCGACCAACAGTCTACCTCCAAGTTCTGCCAAGCGTGGCGAGAGGGTGCCGGCGGTATCGTCCGGAGTAATAGGGATGGCCTCCTGGAGCAACATGACGCCGGTATCCATCCCCTCATCCATCAGCATAGTCGTAATTCCTGTTTCCTTCTCGCCGTTGATGATGGCCCACTGGATCGGACCAGCGCCGCGATATTTTGGAAGGAGGGAACCGTGCACATTGATACAGCCGCGCGGGGGAAGCGAGAGGATCGCCGGAGGCAAAATACGCCCGAACGCCGCGACCGCAATCAGGTCAGGTTTCCATCCGGCTAGAGCCTGGAGAAATTCAGGATCCTTCATCTTGAGCGGTTGCAGCAAAGAAATCTGCTCTCGCTGGGCCAAAAGTTTCACCGGTGACGGCGTGAGGATTTGCCCACGCCCTTTCGGGCGATCCGGTTGGGTGACGATGCCAACAACGGAATCGTCCGACCTCAACAAGGCCTCAAGAGAAGCCGCCGCAAAATCCGGCGTGCCCATGAAAACGAGACGCATGTTATCGCTTTAGCATTGCAGGGGAACGAAAGCAACTTGGATGCGCTGACATTGGCTTGACTTGCCGTTCAACGCTTTGTTAGCATCCGCTCGCGGGGTGGAGCAGCCCGGTAGCTCGTTGGGCTCATAACCCAAAGGTCGAAGGTTCAAATCCTTCCCCCGCAACCAACCTTCTCTCTTTTCTCTCAACAGCTTGCAGCGGATTCGCTCCCGGCCCCGGCCACAGCATAATTAGCCGATTGTGCTAAAACTGTGCTAACTCCTGCCGGAACCCGATCCAAGATCTCGATTCCAGCGCGTAAACTTTCCGGATGATGATGGGCATACCGCATCACCATCGAGATCGTTTTCCATCGTCCGAGTTTTTGGACGGTGTAGATATCCGCGCCGGCTTGCACAAGTCGGGTGGCAAAGGTATGGCGAAGATCATGAAACCGAAAGCGTTTCACGTCTGCTTTTTTCATGACTGGATAGAACACGCGCAGGAGATCCCGCGCATCCATCCGGTTTCCGGCCCCGTTGTAGAAGACATAATCCGTCTTGAGCGATCGGACTTTCGCCCTGGCTTTCAGCACGTCGAGCGTCTTCGCATTCACTGGAAGCGTGTCTCTGCCTCCGTTCTTTTGTTCCAAGAGCGTGATCGTCCTCCGGAACAGGTCCACATTGCACCATTGGAGGTTCAGGATCTCACTCTGCCGGAGTCCAGTGTTGGCCGCGAAGACAATGATCTCTTGCAGCCAGATTGGGGAGGCCGCTAAGAGCCGCCGTTCTTCCTCTGCTGTCAGCCATCGCTCGATCAGATTACGCACTTTCTCCTTTGAGACCTTTTGCACCGGGTTCTCCGCCACCCATTCCCATTCCTTCACCGCGAGCTGAAAGGCATGGCTCAAGAGCGTGAGTTCATTATTGATTGTCTTGGCCGCTGCACCCTCAGCCCGTCGCTTCGACTTATGCGCTGCTAAGAGAGAAGGTCGCATTTCCCTCAATGTCAGATCGCCGAATGCGTGAATAAGATGCTGCGCGCGAGATGTGTCACTGTGGTGCGTCGTCGGCGCTTTGTTCGGAGCCGAATAATCTGTGAGATACCGTTCCAACAGTTCTCTCACTGTTTTATCGGCCCCCGCTTCAGGCGGGTACCACTTGCCTTCAGCAATTTGGACCATCACCTTGTGATAAATTTTCTCTGCGAGCTTCTTATCTGTGACTTCCGTGGATCTTCTGACTTGTCTCCCTTGATAAGAAAAGCCCATCCACCAGACGCGGCCTCGCCGAAACAGAGCCATTATTAACCTCCTTGCTTGGCCCTGACTTCGTCTGGCTTCTCGCAGGTGGGAGTATAAACCTGGCGTTTTGCTGCTTCAATAAGTTGATCCAGATCGAGGTTTGGTTCTCGGTTCAATGGAGGAAGCGCTTCTGCCGGGCCTGGCTCGAATGAACGCAGCCAGGCGGTAATGGCGTCCGGATCGAACCGGATCAACCCATGCATCTTTACACACGGAATCTTCCGCTGCGCCGCCCACAGATACAGCGTGGACGGCTTCATATTGAGCCAGGCCGAGAGGTCTTTCACTGTGAGCAACATGACCATGCCTTCTAAAGTAGCAGGGGGAGTCTTACGACACCCCCTCACCCCCCTGTGATGGTGCGCCCGCGTCACCGCCGGCGTCTTTCGTAGAGTCCGATGGTGTCTCTTTCTTCAGCAGCCCCCGATGCTTATTTTTCCATCGACGCTTGCCCGCGAGGATTTGCCTCTCCAACCAGGCTGGCCCACCGGGATGCTCCGCATAGATGACCGCCAGCATCGGGGCCACCGACTGACTCACCCAGCGCTTCACCTTGGGGAGGGTCTGAGCCTCCTTCTCCACGACGAGACGGCCTTTTTTGAAGCCGTCGGTAAGCAGCAGCCACCAGTCGAGGAGTGGAGCCCGATACCGAAACTCATCCTCCTCGTCTCGGCTCGTCGCTCGAAAGTCCACATAGCCCCGGAGTACACCCACGATGAATTCAAGCCAGTCAGCTTCCTCCAGGTAGGACAGGACTTGTCCGCAGCCCTGGGCCCGATCTTTTTTCAATTCCAATTCCCACCGGATGCCGTAGTCTTGCCAATCCTCACGCTGTTTCGTCTGACTCTCCAGGCGCTTGTCATAGATACGCAGCATCGTTTGACTCTGAGGACTCCCAAGATAGAGGGTCTCTCCGCTGGGAGTGGCGTTGTGGATCGAGCTCGATGAGATGCGCTGCATACGGTCCGCCCGCGTGACACACTGACCCGCTTCGATGGCCTGTCTGATCGTTAAGAGCGGCACACAGCTATTCCGATCGTCTAATGCACAATCGAGGCGCGTCAGGTGACCGTCTTGTTTCAAGATCCATTGGAGGATCGTCCGGACCTTCCCTGACGGCCATGGCGCGACAATCCCGGCGGACAGATCAACATGGACTTCGAGAGGAGCACGGGGCGCGCGAGTTCCAAGTTTGCCAACTCCCCGGCTTGCACTCGCGGTGATCCAGGACGCGGGATAGCCGCGAAAGCCGGTTGCGCTCTTGGTCCAGTCACCTCCTAGCATCTGCATCGTGTCCTGAGCGGAGCCTGACGGCAAGGTAAAGGCGAGCCAATCAATGGTGAGGGTGAAGGGGGAACTCATGGAATCCTTAGACCTCCTGCAACGATCCCTGTGGGTAGTGCCCCCGTGTTACCGATCCGGGGGCTGATCGTCCTGCGCGCGGCCGGCTCTAGCCGCCCGGCGCGCTGGCCGATCCCCTCTGCAGGCGGACGACAGCATTCCGTTCCATCTGACGCCGGACCTGGCGTAGCTCGAACCGCAACGCGGTTCCGACACGTGTCGCGGGGATCTCACCCTTGCGAACCGCCCGCCGGATGATATCCGTGCTCACGCCAATGAAGACCGCGAGTTCTTTGATCGACAGGTCTGATGTCTTCATGCACCCTCCTTGTATATAAATGTCTTCCACCATAACGCCCGAGCCTCCGTCTTGGGAATTAGGCAGGAGGCTGCTTATGACTGCTTATGGCTGCTTATGTATGCTTTGGTGCGCTCTCGTGCGCATGACATCGCGCTCAGGTGGCCAGGCCAGCATCTGCTCGGCGTCATCACGAACGTAGGGTAAAGGGGAGGAGAAGGGAATTAGGCTGTTGGGGGCAGTTTAGGGCAGTTAGGAAGATGCAGGCCTTGATTGAGCAACGGCCCGGTCAATCTTTGACGCGGCGTTGAGACAAGTTTGCGTTGGCTCGTGGCGTACGAGTGGTCTGCGTCACGAGCGGGGGGACAAACCACGCGACGAGGAGAAGAGAACTAGCATCAGTACCCTGTACACCCCATGGATCTCGGAGGATATAGACTCGATTCGTATGACACCGCAAAGCTCAGCTGCCCGTGGGGACGCGTCAAGGGAGGCATCAGCTATAAGGACATTTTCTTCTTCTGCCAAGTCGTCTCTACTTCCACGGTGTAAGTGTAATAGGGTTCGGTTCTACCCATAGCCCCCGCCTTGTCTCTCTCGCCTCAGTTTCTAAGCGTTCAAGTGTGGTATCTCCCCCTGGCGCATACTTCCGATACCGCCAGCACCAGCCGTCTTTGACGAGTGCGTGATTGACGTTGGGCCATCGGCTAAAAGCATATCAGCTATTGTACGCCCGTACGTGTCCTTCCGGAATGATTGGAGCGTCACCTCTTTACCGAACACTCGTTCTAACGCGGCTTGCTTGGCTCGCTTGCCGAAGGCCTGGCCTTTCTCGGGGCAATCGATGCCATTGAGATGTATGCGTTCAGGATGTTAATTGTGTAGAACTTCCATGGTGTTGCGGTCAAGGACGGAGACAACGGGGCCAGAGAAGTCGGCCAGGATGGGGTGAATAGTCAAATTGGAGGTCAATATGCCCGATTCTGTTTATAATCCTCGTAGCCCGTGAACGTGTTTTTGTAGAACTCCAACAATCGCGCTTTGTTCTGTTCACGCGGGTCCGGGGCTTTCTCGGCCATCCACTGCTGTTCGCTTGCCACGATCCCCGAGTACAACGCCTTTGCCTTCTCTAAAAATTGTCGGTCCTCTACGGTGAGTTGCTCCCTGAGTTCCGGCGTGTCCAGGAGATATCGCGACCGTTGAATGATACTGTCGTCCTGGTGCTGTATCATGAAGTATTTAATGATCCTCTTCTGGATGACGGTATCATGCCAATCATCATAGGGCACCTTGTTTGGACCAGTGCCTTTCGGAACATGCGTAAATCTCGGACTCGCCTCGCTCCCCGTGAGCAGGCGTGCCTCAATTAGCGCCTTGAACACGGATTCTGCGGCCACTAAATTGCCTCGCTTAGTTGGATGCACATAATCAAGAAAAAGGTCGAATCCTGGCGCGTAGGGAGCCGCGGCGGCTGAAAATGCCCCTGTGAGATCCGCCAACGTTACGTTTGAGTGACGACCTGCAATCTGGTGAATTGATTCGTTGAACGCAGAGATGGCACGGAAGGGATTGCAATCGTAATCACGGGCCAGGCTATAATTGGCGTAGGCACGGTCGAATTGCTTCTGCGCCTCAAACGCCTTTCCCAGATAAAAGTACCCATCAGCGTACTGAGGGTCTAACTCGGTGGAAGCTGCCAACGCTTCAATCGCACTAGGGTAGTTTCCTTCCAAGAGCCGACGACGACCCTCATGATACCGGGCTTGCCATTGCTCCAGTCGAGCACCCTCTCCGGAGTGACACGACACGGTGGGACGCCACTCACGCAAATTTACCGGCACCGTAGCCAATACTACTGGAATCCCTTTGTCCTGAGCCATCTCCACCATCGATTCGACGCTGGATTCATAGTGCCGCTTAACCGCAGAAAACTGCTCAGGATTCGTCCGCAATGCTAGGGCAACCTGCTCAATTTTAGACCACACCGTGAACCAACCAAACGCCCGCTCATAAGCACTGAGCGTATTTCCAGGAAACAACCAACGTCCCACGCGGCTTCCTCGCAATCCTCGATACAGAAGTGACTTGTTGGCGACTGCCAACACCGGCTCAAGCCATACCTGTTCGGTCTGATACACACGCTTTTCCAGGAATTCATTGTTTCCGGTCCAAATAACGAAGGCATCGGGCTCAAACTCAATGGCTTCTTGGAATATGAGCCGGTTCCGATAGGATGCATAGGCATGCGCGCCGAGGTTCAGGACCTCGATCTGTCGATCAGGAAACGCCCGCTGCAGTGCCTCTTGCAGGTAGGCCGTATAAACTTCATTGCCCTGGTGCGGCCAGCCCGCGCTTGCAGAGCTCCCGAGACAAATCACACGAAAGGTATTCGGTGCTTTTCGAGCCGGGAAAATCGTCTCGCGTTCAAGGTACACATCACTACGCGACACTGTGTAATAGAGCTTCCCGTCAATTTCCTTCGTGATGAAGAATTCTGGAACCGTCCCGAAACTCAGGAACGGATCCTGTGGCACATGGAATCCCCCAACCCGTAAGCCCACTTCTAATACTACGAGCGGGAGCAGCGCTACTATTACAGCTGTAATAAACAAAAATACAGGCTTCTTCTTGGAAGATATCCCTATGGCAGATGCCTTCGGCTCTCGACTACCCATACTTACCTCCGGGTAACAAATCGACGACCAGGCTTATCAGAAGTTGATGATATCCACATAGCGCCGATCCGAGACCGAATGAGCTTTCTGGTTATTGATCTTGAGAACGGGGTGGCAAAGCTTCATCGGGACCTTCTCAGTGGTTCCGCCACGGATCCTTTGTCCCCCGCGACAGTGTGAGAATACCCGCATCCCCAGAATTTTAACTATCCCCAAAAAGAGGGGATCGATGTTGCCCAGAAAGGGGGGGGTGGCGCTGGGGCCACAATTGGCGAGGGTTTCACGGGAATGGAGGAATCCATCCCGAACAGGCTGCGGAAAAACGATCGTGGCACATCAGAATTTCGATGGCCTCCACGTCTAGGACAAGAGGAGAACACCTCAGTAGGATCCGATTCGGTACCGAGTCAGCTACTCCTGAAAACAAAGCGCGTGAATCGTCACAGGAGAGGGAACTCTGAAAGACGTCTCCAAAACTGGCTGCAAGATCTTGGACGCTACCACGAGTCTGCCTGCTGCAGGCTATGCCATTTCTCTTCGGGGATCGTCGAGAGAACTCATCGACATTGCCCCTCCTGTCGTCTACATCCCTCACTCATCATGAGGTTGTTGAATGGTATGGCAGGGAGCACTGCACCGGAAACCGACGGTAGGGGCGAATCGTGAAGGGCATGGGAGCCTCGCAGGGAGGCTCATTCTAGGAGGGTGGCGAAGGGGGCGCAAGGGTGGGCGGGGGAATGATGGTATTTCGGAAGATTTAAGGTTTTTTTTGGAGCGCCTAAGCTTCAGATGCAACAACCTTTATTCATAGCATCTCGACTGCTCGCCCAAAAACAGCCTTCTGGTAGGCCAAGGTAATCATATAATTGTTGCGTTGGCTATTGCCGATTCTTCAGAGTAGTAGCAGTGTGACAAAATTGTGCTAAAGAGCGTCGAAAAGCATAGAACCATTTAGAAGCCAGCGCAACAGATAGAAAGCTATAAGCCCTCGATTAATTTATTAATGCGAGAAACCAGACGGAAGATCAGGGTGTTAAGAAAATACCCCTTACGGCCTCATAACCCAAAGGTCGAAGGTTCAAATCCTTCCCCCGCAACCACTCGCTTCCTTATATAACTGATCCATCGCCAGGAAACTTCAATCATCTACAAATCCTCACTCTCCCCTTGCCTACGAGACCTTGCCGGAAAATACGGAAGCGTTTGACGGAAGGCCATGAGGTGTTATAGTCGGCCAGGAGTTGGCACAGGGCGAGGAGACGCTATGCACTTCGTTCGTATCGGCAAGAAAGCCTTAAACCTCGATAGTGTGAGCTACTGCGAAGCACAGATTTGGCAAGATGAGATGTCGCTCAAGGTCTATTTCGCGGGATCCGCTAACAATACCCCTCTGGTTTTCGCCGAAGAGGATGCCAAGGAACTGTGGAAATACTTGGATTACGTTGCTGAGAAACCCGTCTAACGCCTCCACCTCCTCAACTGTTTTATTCTACGCTTCGCTTCACTTTGTGATCCTTACAACGGCTTTAGGCCCCTGTCTCTTCGGATGGACCCCTAACCCGAATCAAGGCTTCCTTGACCACACGAGATCACAGGCGATCGATTAGTACGGTCGGCCTGCGTGCGTAGACGGGGCGGTCATCACAACCGGCATGATCCAACCGTCCTTCTTGTAGCTACGATAATATACGATCACCTTTTTCACATAATCCTGTGTTTCCTTATAGGGTGGAATCTGTCCATATCGATCCACCTTGCGTTCTCCCGCGTTATAGGCAGCCAAGGCTAACCGGATGTTCCCGTGGAACCGGTCTAGGAGGTAACGCAGGTGCTTGGCCCCACCGGTGATGTTGTCGTTCGCATCGTAGAGGTTACGCACGCCATGCCGGATGGCGGTTTCCGGAATCAACTGCATGAGTCCTACCGCTCCCGCCTTAGAGACCACTGTCGGATTAAAGGAAGACTCGACCTTCATCACCGCAAGGAGCAAGGCCGGTTGAAGGTGGTGCTGCTGAGCCGCACGTCTGACAGCTTGCTCAAGTTCTAGATCCGCCAAACCTATGTGATACCGGGCCTTGCGGCGAACTGCCGTGACACGCTCATCTATCGATACATTCGTGAGGCTCATCTGACCCGTAGGATCGACGTGTCCAGAGACCTGCGCATCGGCGAGAATAGAGGGCACCGCAGTCGCCATCAGTACCACGCCTGCGCAGGCAAGAAATCTGGCGGATCCCATGAGGCCGAATGTCCGGCGTCCTGAACCATCGCTATATGGTTCGTTGTGGAGTTCAAGCGTGTTCATCTTTGTTTCCTCCCTGTGCCGAAACCTGCGTAACCCTGCGGCGAGTCTTTTCATATTGCTCGAAAGCTGACCCTGTGCTGTGATGTTGCAAGCGCAGATTCTATGCCGTCTTGGAGGGAGGGCAAAATGCTTGGCTGTCTCATGATTCCAATGATTTGTAGTTATTCATGACTCCCAACTTTCGTAGGGAGATGAGGGTGGAGGCTTCCCTTTTCTTGGCTCTCCTTGCCGCACTTTGCGGTTCGGTGGAGGATGCTGCGGGGAGGCCCCAGCCTCTCTTGTGCCAGATCCCACGAACGAGGGGTCCTCTCGCGTGCTGAAGGAAGACTGTGGTACTCTGTGCTCTCTAATCGTCTGACCGAGAAGGAGTCAACTGCGATGACGAAACTTCGGTACTGCGAACGAGTCCACACACACTTCCCCGTTGTGTTTGCTGGTGAGGCCTATGTGGGGGAGGGAACCGTGCTCAACGTGTCTGTCCCTGGCTGCGCTGTCCACAGCCGAAAACGAGTAAAGCCCGGCTCCTATCTTGAAATGAGAATGCTCGTCCCTGACACCACGTCTCCGCTTCGAGTCGGATTAGCCAAAGTACGGTGGTGCGAGGGACAACGGTTCGGTGTCGAGTTTATTCAAATGCCTGGTGATGACCAAGTCCGCTTAGGTCGGCTCGTCAAGAAGCAGGTCCCTCTCGCGCTGCCACCCAGATCCAGCGCGTGGCAAGGGGCGCATTCCTGATAATCACACCAGCAAGCGAGGGTGAAGGCGTATGACGAAAGGTCTTATGCTCATCATAATGATGCTCCTGGCAGGCTGCGCTGAGTCCTATACTGTGTTCCATAACCAGACGGGCGAGCCGATCATACTGGGTCGCCGCGCCTATTCCTACGAAGGCTGCCTCTCCACCATACGCGAGGAGGCGGCTCGACTTGGGGTCTCTCTGAGTACGATCCAGGTGAAAGGTTCTTGGGAAGGTCGATCCCTCCTTTGGCCCTTTGAGCCAGGGTATGCCTGCGAAGGGGCAATCGGCCCCGAACGTCTCCCACACGGAATCTATCCGAACGTTCCGCCCCTGTCACCTCAAGGATAGTCATCGTCCACTTCCTGCTCTTCTTGATTTCGTCCGCATGCCTAAGAATTCGGAAGAGGTTTCTCTTTATCAATCCCCAAGAGACCTGTTGACAATATCATTGCTGACGCAGTATTACTCGACCACTACTACCGGATGTAGCCTATGGGTTGCCCACTCTTGGACCTGCTCTCCGTTTCTCGCCAAAGACCGGACATAGGAAGGAGGTGGCTCGCTTTGAGCTCGCTGCGGTATTCGTTTTTTAGGAGCCGGTAACAGAAAACTTCACCGGCAATTTGGCAGAGATATCTCGTTCGTCTGCCACACACTATCCGAAATAATTTGCTTCACAAGGAGTTGTAATGGAAGACCTGGTCATCGAAGAAGAAGGCGCCTCATCCGCACTAAAAATTACGCTTGGTGATTTTCTCGTCTTCATCAATTGGATGAATCAAACCGAAAAATCCCTCGATCGCGCTGAAGCCTTACCGACCATCCCGGACTTGGACTCCGGCAAGGTCAAGGGCTGGATCCAACTCGTGCAACGGCTTGAAGAACGCTTCCGCAGGAGCGAAGAAAAGAAACTGGCACTCGAAGCGAACGTGATCGCACAGGAAGCACAGTTGGGACAACTCTTGTCGCACTTGCATGCGAATATCGCCTCGCTCTATGACAACCTCGGACAATCGCAAAAAGCCGAAGAGGTTCGTCGCCGAGCTGAAGCACTCCATGTAGGTTAAAACCGGGGTACCTGCATTCCAGATCGTTCGCCGCGGTTCCTCTTGACCGCCCCACGTAGTTATCATGGGTCGAATCCCTTTGGCTTGCATCTGCCTACAAAGGGGCGGTCATGGTCTTAACTGGGGAGGGTGGCATCGTGTCCTCTCGCTTGTCTGTGACGGAGACCCCCTTCGAGTCTCACAAGCTTTCCCCACCGTATTTTCGCATTTTCTTTATCCTCCCTCGTCCCTTGGCTATAATCAATCTCTCATGGTAGCCGGCCTCAGCACAGACACCCGGTCAAGATCTAGGAACTAGGAACCGGGCTTAGGGGTTCATGCGATAGCGAGGGTGTCGGATGATCAAAGTGCTCCTCGTTGAAGACAATGACGTCGACGCTCAGCTCACGCAGGATCTCCTTTCTGAATGGAGCATCGAGGAGTTCCAGATTGCCCGTGCGAAAACCCTGGGAGAGGGACTTGCGCTTCTCAGCCGTGAGCGGTTCGATGCAGTGCTCTTAGACCTTTCCCTTCCAGATGCGTTCGGTCTCCCGACCGTCAGACAAGTTCATGCCACCAGTCCGACGATCCCCGTCGTAGTCCTGAGCGGTGTGAGCGACCAAAGCCTGGCTCTTCAGGCTGTCCAACAGGGGGCGCAGGATTACCTCGTCAAAGGTCAGGGTCATCCCGAGCTTTTAGCTCGCGCTGTCCGCTATTCAATTGAGCGGAAACGCTCTGAAGAACGCCTGACGTACCTCGCACAGTACGATCACTTGACTGGACTGGTCAATCGTAGCCTCTTTCGTGATCGGCTGGTTCAAGCCATGGCTCGAAGCAAGCGCATGCAACAACCGATTGGTCTCATGCTCCTCGATCTGGATCGATTCAAAGTGGTGAATGATACCTTCGGCCACGACATGGGTGACGAACTACTGAAGGCCGTGTCTGAACGACTCAAGGCCTGTGTGCGGGAAGTCGATACCGTGGCCCGCATGGGCGGGGACGAGTTCACGATTATTCTAGAAGGGGTCTCTTCTGAACAGAACATCCTCGTGGTGGCAAGACGCATCACGGAATCCATTGCCACGGTGTTCGAGCTAAAGGGGCACCACATCGCCGTCGGCGTCAGCATCGGAATTACGATTTATCCTCACGACGATCATCCCGTCGACGAATTACTGAAGCATGCCGACACGGCTATGTATCGAGCGAAACAACAAGGCGGCAGTGCGTTCCACCTTCACGAGGCCTCTGGGACTCATTCGGCCAATCTCCTCCCATAACGTGCGTCGCGCTTCGGACATTGACGAAATCAAGGCCGGAGACTCCTTTCGACTCTTCCCCAGACCTCTCCTTCTTTATTCTACGCACTGATTCGCAGATTGCGCGTGTCCTCGGTACCATGTCTCCTCACCGTCCGATGTCACTTAACGGCTGGTCGGTGATGATCAAGGTCCCGCGTGGATTGGGAGCAAGAATGTTTGATGTGTCGAGCGCCTCCCGGCCAGGAGTAGGGTGGCAGTCGGGAGTCATCACCATCCCCCAATGCTGATTCTCACTGCACGTATTGTCGACAAGGAGCGCTTCAGCGTAATGAAAGAGGAGAATCCCGCTCAGCATATTCTCCCGGCACCGGTTCCTGACGAGCTCCGGATGGCTCCCAGGATCCCGCACCGCTATACCGAAATGATGGTTGCCCCTGCAGACGTTGTCGGCGATCCTTGGCTGGGCCCCGGCAAACACAAAAATCCCCGACTCGCGGTTGCCACAGACTTCATTCTCAATAAATGTCGGCCGCGATTGCGGGCCATAAATCACCACGCCGGACAGAATGCCCTCCGTGGCACGGCACTGTGTCACCGCACAAGAGGAATCGAGCAGGTTCATCGCTGAATTCTGATCGCTTCCGACGTATCGAAACGTGATGCCGGAGATGCGACCACTTGGAACCTGCTGAAGATAGAGCGGCCCCCCACGACGGGAAAAAACCTGCACCTCGTCTCGACCGGCTCCCACCAAATGAATTGGTCGCCCCGTGATAAAGACTTTGTCCTCATAGATCCCGGGACGGACAAAGACCTGGTCCTGCTCTCCGGCATCCAGTAGTGCCGCACTGGGTCGCGGGTACGAGTCGCCGTCATTCGCGTCGACGATCAAGGTCTTTCCACCGAGTGGATTCGGCGGAGGAGCAGTTAGCATGTCCGACTCCCTTCATCGCTCCTATCTCTCTCGCAGTCATCGTGCTTATCCGCAGACTCTGACATAAACGACCGAGTGGCATTATTTCGACCACAAACAAGCAAGTCAAGTTCTCCACAAACCGTTTCCTGAAGCCACTTTGCTGAGTAGTGGGTTCCATGCTTTCAAGCGAGGGGACTCACACACAGATCGTACAAATCTGTCGCTCAGGCAGGGCAATCACCTCTCAATTCCTGCCATTTCTGCCATCGAATGGTGCCAAGCTGGTGGATTGTCGTCGGTTTTAGCCACACCGGATCGTTGCACGGTGGCACGGCGATTGCGATCTTGAGGGAAGATGGGTACTGAGACCGTGCCGAACAGTACGGAGGCATTGCAATGAAGACACTGATGAATGCGGTCCCAGGAATGATTGCGGTGCTGTTTTCTCTCAATGTCGCCGTCGCCGCCCCCTCCAACATTCAAGATTCGTCTCGACACCTCTATGATCGAGTGATGGAGGAGTTTAAGCACAAGGATTATGAGGCCGCGCTGGCTGGTTTTCGATTCTTTCTCGAACTCCACGGGCAGTCCTCATTGGCAGCCAACGCCCAGTACTGGGCGGGAGAATGTCAGTATCGATTAGGGCGCTACAAGGAAGCCTTGAAATCCTTCCACCACGTCGTGTCCTACTACCCACTCAGTCCGAAGCTTGCTGCCTCTACCTTGAAGATCGGGCAAACGTATACCAGGATGAAGGATCACGAGAAAGCTCGTGTGATGTACGAGCGAGTGGTCGAAGAATATCCAGAGAGCCCGGAAGCAGAGTTGGCGCGGAAAGCCATCGAGGCAGCGCCGATGCGTCATGAGGAACCGACCCCTCAACTGACCGGCAACAGCCCTCCCGAGTAGTTGCACCTTCAGATAGGCAGAGGACCTGTCGGCAACTCAACAGTGGTGGTCATTCGTCATCGCCGACGCCAAGCAGCTGAGCCAGCTGAGGCACCGTATAGGACGTGTGGGACTTCAAGGTAGTCAGCGTGATACCAGCTGCTCGTACGACCGACTGAATCTCCCGTCTCCGCATGACCTCGTGTGGCTCAGGAGGGAACTCTTCCTCGATCAATACAACCTGCTCTGCGATCTTCGTTCCTGGGTGGACCAAGATAAAGTCGAGTTGCTTCAGAGCGATCTGTCTCAGCATCCGCGACCGAGCCTTTCCCTCCGCCTCGACGCTGACAACAGACCAGAGCGGGACCCTCGCAAAGACAAGATAATGGTCTTGGACGGCCAAACATATGAGGTTGTAGAGCAAGAGATCGGTGTCAGTCAGCAAGGGCTGGGGACGTAGTGTGACGCCGGGAGGAAGGATAAGGGTCTCTTTCCTGACCGCCCCACTGGTTGACGAGACCCTCAGCCGCCAAATCAGAAAAGCCAGGAACGCGATGACAAGGCCGATGAATACGCTTTCCATCGTGCAGCTATCGCGCGGGAAGAGATTCACGCCAGCGAGGGCCGTTCGGTACTATCGTGCCAAGAAGTACAGGATGGTTCGCGCCCGTCACAGACGGGATGTTGCCCCACTGCCCAGTCACGGTTTGATAGGCCAAGAGGGCAAAGGCCACCGCCTCAAACACCTTACTGTCCCATCCCAGTGCCTCAAATGTGGTGACGGGAACCGGGGCAAAGACCGTTGCGAGATGGCTCATGATCGCGCGGTTACGGACGCCCCCGCCGCCCACCACCACTTCATCGATTTCACCGCTGATCCACCGTCGCGAGGTTCCCACCGCCTTGGCCGTCCACATGCTGCAGGTCGCCAACAGATCCTCTATCGAGAGCCTCCGTTGCTGCTGAATCGCGACCAGTTCCTCAATGAGATCCGGACCGAAGGCTTCCCGCCCGGTCGATTTGGGCGGCCGCTTGGACAGAAAGGGATGCGCGAGCAGTTTGCCCAACAGGCGTGAATCGACCTGCCCTTTCATGGCCAGTTTCCCATCCCGATCCATCAACAGCCGCCCCTCGGTCATCCGCGCCATGAGACTATCCAGCACCATATTGGCCGGCCCCGTGTCGAATGCCTGCACCCCGCTGAGGTGCCCACCCTTCGGCACATACGTCACATTGCTGATGCCTCCAAGATTCACTACCAACCGTGCACGCCGCGCATGTTTCAAGAGCAGCGCATGTGCTGCAGGCGTCAGCGGAGCCCCTTGGCCCCCTGCTGCGATGTCACGCGAACGGAAATTGGCCACGGTGGTAATCCCCGTTCGTTCGGCGATGACAGCCGGCTCGGCGATCTGGAGGGTGGAACGGATGGCTCCGACCCCCGGCGCATGAATACCATGCGGAAGATGATGCACCGTTTGTCCGTGAGAGCCGATCAACGCGACATCGCTCGGTGTAAGCTTCGCTTGTCGAATGACGTGCAGCGCCGCGTTCGCAAACCATTCACCCAGCAATGCGTTGAGGTGACACACATCCGCTACCGTCCCCGAAACTGACGCGGAGAGAATGCGTTGCTGTAAGGAGCGTGGATAGGCCAGCGTGTGTGCCGCGAGCGTCCGCGCCTTCAGGGAACGACCTCGTCCGGCAATATCCACGAGGGCCGCATCGACGCCATCACCGGATGTTCCAGACATGAGTCCAACAACGTGCATGCCCTGCCTCCCCCCAGTGATCGTTTAGCAAGAGCTGTAGAATGGCTACGCTAATGGAACTATCCAGTGGGGTCAAGCAGGGAAAAAATCGTGACCAAACTCTAGAGATCGACCCAGGTCGTTGCGTTGACAACGAGGGAACCCAATGTTACCGTCCTCGCCCATGCTAAATCTCCGATTCTTGCGCCTGCTCTGGGCGATCCTCATTAGCCTCAGTTTGCTCGCCGCACCTCTGGTCCTTGCCGCCTCTCCTGCAGTGCCCCTCAATATCGTGGTCACGATTCCTGTCTTGAAGGACCTGGCCGAACAAGTCGGCGGACCCCACGTACGGGTCACCTCCCTCCTGAGCGGCTATGAGAACGAACATACCTACTCCCCTAAACCGAGCGATCTCGTCGCCGTGCGGAAAGCCCGGCTCCTGTTCGAAATCGGCATCGGCCTGGAAGTCTGGGTTTCCTCGCTGGTGAAGAATGCCGGCAGCTCATCCCTCCGGGTCGTCACCACCTCCAATGGCATCGCACTTCTCCGCGACAAATCAGACCATGACGGCGCGGCTCATGCCGGCGAAGAAGATGACCGAGGGAATCCTCACGTATGGATGGACCCTGAGAATGCGGCGACCATGATGCGGCACATCACGGAAGCGCTCATTCAGGCAGATCCGGCCCATGCGACGGAGTATCGAGCCAATCAGGCCTCCTACCTTCGGAAGCTGGACCAACTGCGAGGGGACCTGATTGATCGGATCGCACGCCTAGCCGATCGGCGATTCATCGCCCATCACCCGGCCTGGCCGTACTTCGCGAGGCGCTTTGGGTTCCAGATCGTCGGGACGATCCAGCCGCAATCAGGGAGCGAGCCATCGGCGCTCCACCTTCACGGCCTCATAGCGAAAATCAAGAAGGACCGGATCAAGGTCGTGGTCTCTGAAATTCAGCTCAGTCAAAAGATTCCCGAGCTGTTGGCCAAGGAGACCGGCGCGCGTTTGGTGGTGCTTACCACTCTTCCGGGAGGCCTCCCGCACACAGAGACCTATCTCGACATGCTTCGTTATAATGTGCTCCAATTGGCCAACGCGCTGGAAGCGGCCTAGCGGTTGATAGGCATCGGTTTTCAGCGGCTTGGACTGAGAGGAGTCCTCACCGACGTGGCAGGTCATTCGCCCCCTATCATTCACTTCGATCATGCCACCTTCGGGTTCCCTGGGGTCGTTGCACTTGAGGATATCTCGCTTGAGATTCAATCCGGTGAATTCGTGGGGGTCATAGGGCCCAACGGGTCAGGAAAGACGACTCTCTGCCGTGCGGTCCTCGGTTTGATGGCCCCGCTGAAGGGTCACCTCAGAATTTTCGATTGTGCCTGTGATGAGCTACGCTGTCACCACCGGGCCAAGATCGGCTACCTGCCTCAGAAGGGAGTCGTTGATCGCAACTTTCCCGTCACAGTACTGGAAACCGTCATGATGGGACGGTACGGAGCATTAGGTCTGTTCACACGGCCATCAGGGAAAGATCGCAAGATTGCGCTGGACGCCCTGGCTCATGTGGGGATGGAGGGGCATCGAGACAACGCGCTGGGTCGCCTCTCCGGAGGACAACAGCAGCGGGTCTTCATCGCCCGAGCGTTGGCCCAGCAACCACAAGTGTTGTTGCTCGACGAGCCGACGACCGGATTGGATATCACGACGCAGCACAACGTCGTCGAGCTGGTGCAGCATCTGCACAAAGAGTTAGGTTTGACAGTCCTCTTGATCACCCACGACATCAATATGATCCGGTCTCGGGTAGACCGGCTCGTGCTCCTTAAGACCCGTCTCTATGCCGCAGGCCCACCTGCCGATGTCCTGAAACCAGAAATCCTCAGCCAGGTCTATGGGAAAGACCTGGTCATCACGGAGCGGGACACCATCACCGTCGAGGACTACCACCACCATCATTGATCATTCAGTACGATGCTTGAATTATTCACGTACGATTTCATGCAACGCTCGCTTCTGGCTGCGGCGTTGGTTGGCGCCTTGTGCTCGACGATCGGCGTCTTTGTCGTCTTACGCGGGCTGGCGTTCGTGGGAGCCGGCACGGCACATGCCGCGTTCGCGGGAGTCGCTCTCGGGTTTTTGATGGGCTGGCCGCCGCTTCTCATGGCTTTGCTCTTTGGCCTCGGAACAGTCTGGATCACGGGATGGGTGGAAGAAAAAGGCCGGATGAAGCTCGATGTCTCCATCGGGATTCTCTATACCGCCACCATGGCCCTGGCCATTCTTTTCATCGGCCTGATGAAGACGTATAACGCCGAGGTCTATGGCTACCTCTTCGGAAGCGTGCTCGCTGTGACCAGCGAAGAGTTGCGCACGATTGCGGGGCTTAGTATCGTCGTCATTGGTTCGATTGTCCTGTTTTCAAAAGAACTGTACTTCATTGCATTCGATCAAGAAATGGCCGAAGCCTCCGGAGTACCGGCCCGACGCATATTTTTCCTCTTGCTGACACTGGTCGCACTCACGGTGGTGGTGTCACTCAAAACCGTCGGGGCGATCCTCGTCTTTGCTATGATCCTGATTCCGGCTTCCACTGCCTACCAACTGACGCATAGCCTCTCGACCCTGACCTGGTACTCGATCCTCATCGGAGTCTCTTGTTCAGTCGGGGGAGTGCTCCTCTCCTCTATCTGGGATATTCCATCCGGTCCTGCCATTGTGTTGCTCGCCACACTGGTGTTCTTTGTAGCGGTCCTTTTGTCTCCCAAGAGACAGCGACAGTCTCTCGCCATGAATTGATCTCGGCTCCATGGAACGTTGGGCCATCTGAATCCTGATCCAATCTTATGTTGGCACTCCCTGTAGGGGTACAGATACAAAAATGTTCCGGCGACGAAGCATTATTCCGCAAGCGGAACTGGATCATGGGTGCCCCTGAATACCCTGGCAAAGGTGGCAGGTCTAAGCTCTCATATTGATTGAGCAATTCCCTTCACCAGTCTACAATTCGTTCACGGGCATCGGGGTACCAAACTTGCGATGGCAGTTGAGAGGAATTATGTGTCTATGGCCTATCTACATTAGAGGAGGACTGGTATGAGTCGTGTGATGTTTCGCGCTTGGAGCCTGCTAAGCCTCATGTTGTTCGGTGCGCTGGTGCTTGGCGCAGCATCAGGCCAGGCGCAGGCTGAAGAGGGGAAGATACAGAACGGTGGGATCGAGCCGGGCAAGTTCGTGCTCGGTATGCGGGCAGGGTTTGCGCCAGTGACCCAAACCGTTTCGGAAGGTCCTGACCTTCGTACTTCGACAGACGTCGGCTCCCTGGTCAACTTCGAGGCCATGTACAGCCTCAATCATTGGCTGTTAGTCGGCATGATGCTGGAGTGGGAACGCCATGGCATGAGTGAAGAGAGAGCCAATACTGACCTCGGCCATCAGGATACTGTATCGGTGCTCCCGACGGTAGAAGTCCGTCCAGTCAAGTTCGGATCGCTCGTTCCTTACGCTAATATGAGCTTTGGCGTGAACGTGAACAGCTTCGGGGAAAGCAGGGCGATCAGGGGAACAACGATTTCACCCAGCAACACCTTCGCCTGGCGTCTCGGGTGGGGTGCCGATTACATGTTCACTAAACAATTAGCGCTGAACACCGAAATGGCCTACAAGCGGAACGACGGTCACGCCACGATCAATGGCGATCGCGTGAACGATTGGAACGCCTCCTCGTTTGGCTTCCTGGTCGGCGTAAAGATGTTCTTCTAGCCATTACGATATACTCCTCCACAACAAGGCAGGATGTCCGATGACTACGGACGTCCTGCCTTTCTTTTGCGCGGGCGTCTTAAGACAACGACAACAGATTGAGGAGCTCTTTGAAGTCTTCTCTCGCGACTGGACTGTCTTCAGGTTGGAGAAAGAGGTTGAATCGTGAACCGGACTATTCTAGTCAACTCTGCTTGCTGCGGCTCCACACCATTCCGGTCTGTTCCTTCGAACTAAAGCCGAGCTTTTCATAAAACCCAGGCATGCGGGTGCAGAGCCAGAAGAGTTCGACTTTCTTGAGGCGAGGGTGGCTCAAGATGCGTTGTACGATATCGGTGCCTACGCCATGGCCTTGGTAGGCCTTATCGACAATCACATCCCAGATGGTCGCTCGATAGACATAGTCAGTTAATACCCGTCCAAATCCAATCAGCACATCACCGTCCCAGGCCGTCACGGCCACGTCGGTGTGGCGCAACATCTCACGTGCATCCTCAAGGGTCCGTCCTTTAGCCCAAGGCGCTTGCTGGTAGAGCCGGACGAGCTTGGCGGGGTCTAGGTCCTTCTTCTCGGCGAAGGTGATGGCGGGCTTGAGGGTTGGAGGCATCTTGTACTAGATTATCTCCCAGTTACAGCAACCAAAATCACGCGGAGTGTACGAGGAACATCATGACAACGCAAGTCCGTAGCTGTCCCAAGTGCTTTCAACTCATGTGGCTCACAGAGGACCAGTATGAACTCCTTGATGAGGCGACCGTTCGAGCCAAGTGCCCTCACTGTGGGTCAACGGTTCGCTTCACGCTTGTCTCGCAGGGAGCAAATGCGGCAGGGCCAAAGATGGGCCACTAAGATTCCGTTCGCCTGGTTCGTACGTTGTGCCTGGAGCATTGGCTCATCCAAACAAACCAAAAACCAGACACACCGGCACTCGGTTAAAGCCCCCGTCCTGCGCCGTCCAGTTCCGGCTTGTTGCCAGGCAGAATCTTATTCAAAGCGGATCGATACTCGCCTGTGCGCTTCTCATCGATCCGTCCGATTTCGATTTCTTTATCTCGCTGCATCCGTTCCAGATGATCGAGCGCCGAGAGGAGCGGCTGGACGGAGCCGAGCAATCGACCAACCTCGAAGGCTTCCAGCGATTCTACAAATAATTCGTTCAAGCCTTTATAGGGAGTCCCGGCGCTCTGGCTCCTGAAACGAGAGACGATCTCCTCATACTCCTCGACCGCCTCAAACTTGGGCTTCACACCAGTCGGCACCGTCGACAGATGAACAATCGGCGGTAATTTGGCGGCATAAATCTTCAGCTGAGCAACCAATCCACCAATCGCGTCCAGCACATCTCCAGTTTGCATGAGCTTATCCTTCGAGGGGGCATTGCTTACGCCAAGTTGCGGGGCCTGTCAAGATTTTCGAGCACCGTGAGGAGGCATGAGACTATTGAGGGCCTGAACCACCTGCTCCATATCGGACGGGAGGGGCTTTGTATACTCCTGAAACTCACCGGTGGAGGGGTGATGGAATCCGAGTGTCCTCGCATGCAACATCACGCGGGGAATCTCGACGCCCTCAACCGCGCAGACCTTCCTCCCTCCATAGGTCTGATCTCCCAGAATAGGATGGCCCAGTGATGCCAGATGGACGCGGAGTTGGTGAGTCCGGCCTGTGCGTGGGTATAAGAGCACATGGGCGGCCACTTTTCCGAAGCGATGGTCGACCTTATATTCCGTCACGGATTCCTTGGGTCTTGCCGTGTGGGCAGAGAACTTTTTCCGTTCCTTCCTGTCACGGCCAATCGCCAACTCGATCAACCCATGTCCCTTTTTGGGGACGCCTGAGATAAGAGCCTCGTACACCCGCGTGATCGTGTGATGTTTGAATTGAGCTGAAAGAGCACGATGGGCCTCGTCTGTCTTGGCGATCACCATAACGCCAGAAGTATCCTTGTCCAGCCGATGGACCAACCCTGGCCGTTCTTTCCCACCAATCGTCGATACTGTGCCGCCGGATGTCTGAAAATGATGGAGTAGAGCGTTCACCAGCGTGCCCGCCCAATGACCCGGTGCAGGATGGACCACCAGGCCGGCTGGCTTATTTAAGAGCAGCAACACGTCGTCCTCATAGAGGATCTCGAGTGGAATCGACTCGCCTTTGAGATCGAGCGGCTCTGCTTTCGGAATGTCAAAGGCGATCGTGTCGCCAGGTTTGATCTTTTGACTGGGCTTGACGACCTGACCGTTGATCCGCACACGCCCTTGCCCGATCAACCGTTGCAAAGCTGATCGCGATAACTTGGGCTCACGATTGACCAGAAAGATATCCAGCCGTTTCGGCAATTCACCCGCCGTCACGACAAACTCGGTCACCATAGACTAATCGCCCTCACCTGTATGTGCAGGCCACGCTACTGCAGCGCGAGGCTCAAATGCAATCGGGAGGCCCGCCAGGTCACCACCCGGCATGCCGATCCGTTTGCCTCTTCATTCGATTCGGGCTAAGCTGACAACTGCGAGGCTGGTCCGACGCCGAACAAGGAGGCAAAACCATGAGATGGACAGTTAGCCTGACTGTGATGTCGGTGATGGTACTTTCCTCGTTCACGATGGCTGGGCGCGCAGCAGACCTGCCGGGCATTCCCCCGGAAACGGTTGCGGATTACATCCATGCTGTCATTGAAGCCGACCGCACTTTCTATACCATTCATGTCGTCGAGCGCATGCAGAAGCAGGGCGGAGCCCCGGCGGCAGAGAATTGGCGCGCGAAGAAGAAGACCTTGCCGTTACCGGCTCAGTTCCTCGCGGAGGCAAGCGACCTGGCCTCGAAAACGGGAACGAAGGTCCGCTACCGGCTGATCAGTTTGTGGCCGATCAATCCTCAGAATGGCCCGGACGATGAGTCAGAAAAGAAGGGGCTGGATGCTGTCCGGGAACATCCAGAACGGTCTGCCACCAGTACGGTCAAGATCGGCGACCAGACCTATTTCCAGGCCATCTACGCTGACCTGGCCGTGAGCCAATCCTGCGTCGGTTGCCACAACACACATCCGCGCAGCCCGAAGAAAGATTTCAAGATGAACGAGGTAATGGGTGGGCTCGTGATTGAAATCCCCCTGCGGCAATAGCAGTGACCTCTCATTGAGCTGTGACCTTGTATAGAGCCTCCACAACTCTCAGGCGACCGAATGTTTCTGCGTCTTCTCGCGGGGTAATGTAGTGATCCACGATGATCTTTGCCCGGTGGTCAGCTCCATGCTTGAGTAATAGTTCGATCATCGGCGCGCCGCGCATTGCGCGAGCACAGGGGATTGGCCAGGCTGCCACCACATTTCCGTCAGTCGCCAAGCGAGCTATTTGTCATATTTGAATTATCTGAGAGGGATGTCAGTGGCCGGTCTTGCGAGCGCGGTCGGCGATCTTCTTTCGGAGGCGGGCTTTTTCGAGACTTATTTCGGCTTCCTTAACTTCAGATGGCAGGCCACCAGCCTTGAGTCGCTGCTCGGCCTTTTCGAACGCAGCCTGAGCACGCTCCACATCAATGTCTTCGGCCTTCTCGGCGATCTCGGCCATGATCGTCACTTTGGTCGGTGTGACTTCCGCATAGCCCCAGAGGATCGCCATGTGCTTGGTCTGATCCGCAACGCGATAGCGAAGCTCTCCGATACGCAACGTAGAAAGGAAATGACAGTGTCCAGGCAACACGCCGAACTCACCCTCTGAGCCTGGCGCAATGACCTCATCCACCTGCTGGCTCAATAGCAACTTCTCCGGCGTCACAACCTCTAACAATAACTTTCCCGCCATATCTCTCCTACGTGCTCATCAAAAGGTATGAGCATGCCGGATGCTCAGTGCTGCGCGCATCGACCGAACGCCGTTTCATCGTGCGCGGTCTGCGAGCACAAGAGCGCTCGCCTGCTTATACCTTCACTCCCATCTTTTCGGCTTTGGCGATCACTTCCTCGATCGGGCCGACCATATAGAACGCCTGTTCCGGGAGATGGTCATACTTGCCATCGAGAATTTCCTTGAAGCTTCGCACCGTGTCTTTCAGCTTCACATACTTACCTGGCGATCCGGTGAACGCTTCGGCGACGTGAAACGGCTGCGAGAGGAACCGTTGGATCTTCCGTGCCCGGGCCACCACCATCTTGTCGTCTTCCGACAATTCGTCCATGCCCAGAATGGCGATAATGTCCTGGAGGTCTTTGTACCGCTGCAAAACAGACTGGACTCCTCGTGCGACCTTATAGTGATCTTCGCCGATGACCTGCGGATCGAGAATACGCGAGGTGGAGTCGAGCGGGTCGACGGCCGGATAGATACCCAGTTCTGCCAATTGCCGCGACAACACGGTGGTGGCGTCCAAGTGGGCGAAGGCCGTAGCCGGTGCCGGGTCGGTCAGGTCGTCGGCCGGCACGTAGATGGCCTGCACCGAGGTAATCGATCCACGCTTGGTCGAGGTGATGCGTTCCTGTAGCTGCCCCATCTCGGTCGACAGGGTGGGCTGATAGCCGACTGCGGACGGCATGCGGCCGAGCAATGCGGACACTTCTGAACCGGCCTGGGTAAACCGGAAAATATTGTCCACGAAGAGCAGCACGTCCTGGTTCTCTTCGTCGCGGAAATATTCTGCGACGGACAGTCCGGTCAGCGCGACGCGCAGACGCGCACCGGGTGGCTCGTTCATTTGGCCATAAACCAACGCGACTTTCGACTTGGTGAAGTCCTTGGGATCGATGACTTTCGACTCCTGCATTTCATGCCAGAGGTCGTTGCCTTCACGGGTTCGCTCACCGACGCCCGCGAACACCGAGAATCCACCATGGTGCAAGGCGATGTTGTTGATAAGCTCCATGATGATGACTGTCTTGCCGACACCGGCACCACCGAAGAGACCGACCTTACCGCCCTTGCTGTAAGGCTCGAGAAGATCGACGACTTTGATCCCGGTTTCCAGGACTTCGGTCTTCGTATCCTGATCTTCAAGCCTGGGCGCAGGCCGGTGAATGGGATAGGTCTTGGTCGTCTTGATCGGGCCCATCTCGTCGACGGGTTCGCCCAGCACGTTGATCAGTCGCCCGAGTGTTTCGCGCCCCACTGGCACGGAAATCGGCGCCCCTGTGTCTTGCACGTCCATCCCGCGCGTGAGACCGTCGGTCGTGGACATCGCAATGCCGCGGACGCGGTTTTCACCGAGGTGCAGAGCGACTTCGAGGGTAATGCGGACGGCCGGCGTGCCGGCGGCCTTATTCTCTTCCTGGATCACTTTGAGCGCGTTGTAAATGCTCGGCAGTTGTCCGGGAGGAAACTCCACGTCCACCACCGGTCCGATGACCTGAATGACTTTTCCTGTACTCACGGCTCACTCCTTCTTCAACGTGGCGGACTATTTCAATGCTTCAGCACCGCCCACGATGTCCATCAGTTCTTTGGTAATGGCGGTCTGGCGGGTCTTGTTGTAATGCAAGGTCACTTTTTTGATCAGTTGTCCTGCGTTCCGCGTCGCTCCGTCCATCGCCGCCATCCTGGCCCCATGCTCCGCCGCGGCTGATTCAAGCAGAATACGAAACGTCTGCGTCTGAAAATGTTTCGGAATGAATACGTTCAAGAGTTCAGCTTCGTCCGGTTCATAGAGGTAGCTGCCGCCGGTCGTGCCTTCCGCCTGCGCCGTCCCGAACTCGGCTGCGGCATCGACGGGGAACAGCTTCTCCACGATCACACGCTGTTGAATGGCTGACTTGAACTCGTTATAGACAATGTAGAGTTCGTCGAACGTGCCCTTGACGAAGTGGTCGGTCAGGTCCCCGCCGATATCGATGGCATGTTCGAACGTGAGCTTATCGAAGATGCCGGTCCACTCTTGCCTGATCGGCCAGGTACGGCGGCGAAAATAGTCGCGGCCTTTGCGCCCCACGATGCTCAAATTGACCTGTAACCCCTGGGCTTCGCATTGCCGCACAAACTCTGTGCTCTTTCGCACGATATTGCCGTTGAACCCGCCGCACAGCCCGCGATCGCTCGTGACGACGAGGACTTCGACCCTCTTCCCTTCGCGCTTTTGCAACAGGGGATGCGAAGACCGATTCACGCGCTGGCTCAGGTTGCTGAGCACGCCCCGCATCTTAATGGCATAGGGCCGCGCCGCCAGAATGCGGTCCTGCGACCGTTTCAGCTTCGCCGCGGCCACCATCTTCATGGCCTTGGTAATCTTTTGTGTATTTTTAAACGCCGCAATTTTACGACGTAGTGATTGAAGACTCGGCATGATTTCTTAACTTTCAGCAATCAGCCTTCAGCGAGATGCTGACAGCGACAGGCTGACGGCTACTTGGCGCCGTACCCCATCTTCTGTTTAAAGGTCGCGACGATCTCTTTTAGTCTGCCACCGACCTTGTCGTCGATTTTCCCGATGCTCGCAATTTCCTTCTTCAATTCGGGATGGTGCTGCTGTACGTAGTGCAGCAGGTCGGCTTCAAACTGTTGCACTTTATCAACTGGCACATCGTCCAGGTATCCGTTGACGCCGGCGTAAATCGACAGCACTTGATCGGCGACCGGCATCGGTTTGTACTGCCCCTGCTTGAGCAACTCCACCATCCGAACGCCGCGCGCGAGCTGCATCTGCGTCGCTTTGTCGAGTTCGCTGCCGAACTGCGAGAACGCGGCCATTTCGCGGTACTGCGCAAGGTCGAGCCGAAGGGTGCCGGCCACCTGCTTCATCGTCTTGATCTGAGCCGAACCTCCGACGCGGGAGACCGACAGACCGACGTTAATCGCGGGACGAATACCGGAGTAGAACAGATCGCTGCCGAGATAGATCTGCCCGTCGGTGATCGAAATGACGTTGGTCGGAATGTAGGCGGACACGTCACCTGCTTGGGTTTCAATGATCGGCAGTGCGGTGAGGCTTCCCCCGCCGAGGTTATCGCTGAGCTTGGCCGCGCGCTCCAACAACCGGGAATGCAGATAGAATACGTCGCCCGGATAGGCTTCGCGGCCCGGCGGACGACGAAGCAATAAAGACAACTGACGATAGGCCACGGCGTGCTTCGAGAGGTCGTCATAGACGATCAACGCATGTTTGCCGTTATCCCGGAAGTACTCGCCGATGGCGGCACCGGAGAAGGGCGCCAGGTACTGCATGGGCGCCGCATCGCTCGCGGTGGCCGCCACCACGATGCTGTAATCCATCGCGTGGTTCTCTTCGAGAGTCTTTACGACGCGTGCCACAGTTGAACGCTTCTGGCCGATAGCGACATAGATACAAAAGACGTTGAGACCCTTTTGATTGATAATCGTATCGACGGCAATGGCGGTCTTGCCGGTCTGCCGGTCGCCGATGATCAACTCACGCTGTCCGCGGCCGATGGGGATCATGGCGTCGATGGCCTTGATACCCGTTTGCAAGGGTTCACGCACCGACTGACGTGTATTCACCCCGGGGGCAACCACTTCGATGCGGGACGAGAGCGTCGACTTGATCGGACCCTTGCCATCTATGGGCTGGCCAATCGCGTTGACCACGCGACCGATCAAGGCTTCGCCGACGGGAACTTCTGCAATGCGTCCCGTTCGCTTGACTGGATCACCTTCCTTGACGCCGACGTCATCGCCCATGAGCACGGCGCCGACGTTGTCTTCTTCGAGATTCAGCGCGATCCCGTAGAGCCCTCCAGGGAATTCGAGCATTTCGCCGGCCATGGCGCCGTCGAGACCATAGACCTTAGCAATCCCGTCTCCGACCTGGATGACTGAGCCGGTCTCCTTGACATCGACCTGTTTGTCGAAACCTTTGATCTTTTCTTTGATAATAGAACTGATTTCTTCTGCCTTGATCTGCATGGCTACTCCTTCGTCAACAGACTCTGCATCGCTTGTAACCTCCCACGGACGGTGCTATCGACCACCGTACTGCCGAGATGGATCTGCACGCCGGCGAGATGGCGTGCATCCGTGTCAAAGGTCACGTCCACTTGGCGCTTGAGCATTTCGCGCAAGCGAGTGCTGATTCGATCTTGTTCAGCCGGGGGCAAGGCCGCAGCGGAGGACACGGTGATTTGCTGGGTGCCTTTCGAGGCATCGGCAAGTTTCGCGAAGGCCTCGGCGATTTCAGGAAGAAAGCCGACGCGATTCTTCTTCACCAACTGTCCGAGAAAGGTTCTTCCGACGGAAGGACAACCCAGACGTGAACCGAGTTCTGCGAGGACGGCAATCTTGTCTTCGGCGCCAAAGGCCGGCGAGGCCACGACGTGTCGCAACGCGACCGATTCCTTGATCGCTTGACCCAACCCCGTTAAGGCACCGCGGGTGGTTTCAATGGTGGATGCGTCGAGTAGCTCAAAGAGCGCCTGTGCGTAACGTCGTGCAACTACTGTCTTAATCACTCTACTGATCCATTCATTCTTTTTTTTGACAAAGAGAGAAGCCTTCGTGCGCTCGCACGAAAAGCGGCGCGCCAAGTTAGCATTGGCAGATGAGGACTGTCAATACGATGGTGCGCGCATGAGGAAGCTAAAATGATTGGATGATGCCGCCGCCGAGCACTTGATCATTTCGATAGAAGACCGCTGATTGCCCTGGGCTTAAGGCGCGTTGCGGCTCATGGAAGCGAAGGCGAAGGTTGCCTGCTGAAAGAGGTTGGAGGGTCGCCGGAGTCGCAGGCGTGGCGTACCGGACCTTAACATGAACCTCTGTTGATCTAGCGAGCACTGAGGGGTCGAACAGATTCAGGTCTGCGACATCACACTGACTGCGGCGCAATGACTCTTCTGTTCCAAGGACGATGGTGTTGGTAGCAGGCTGAACCCGTTGGACGTAGAGTCTCCGGCCGGCGGCAATACCGAGACCTCTCCGTTGGCCGGGCGTGTAAAAGGCGATCCCCTCATGGTCTCCTATATATCGCCCTTCATCGTCCACGAAGGCCCCTGGTTTCTGGGCGGCAGGCGCTTCCTCCTCGATGAAGGTCCGATAATCTCCGTGGCTCACAAAACAGATTTCCTGGCTTTCCTTCAATTCGTCCACCGGAAGGCCCAAGGCCTCCGCTTCCTTCCATACGTCCGCCTTCTGCATGCCTCCCACAGGAAAGAGAAGGCGAGCGAGCCATGACTGACGAAGACGATAGAGGAAATAGCTTTGATCTTTCTTGGTATCGGCTGCCCTCTGGAGTGTCGACAACCCTTCAGATTCGCCAATGCGGACATAGTGGCCTGTGGCCACAAAATTGATCCCTCGTGCGTCCGCCAGATCGATGAGACTTCGCAGTTTGACTCGCTCATTGCACCGGACACAAGGATTGGGCGTTGTGCCTTCGAGATAGCCGGCAACAAAGTCGTCGATGACGCCGGCACGAAAGGTTGCTCTGGTGTCGACGACTTCATGTGGGATCTTCAATGTCTGCGCGACAAACCGGGCGATGCCGACCTTGCAGCACCCGCGTTCCTCCCATCGCTTGGAGGCCGCGACCGATTCGTCTTCGTGTTCCCAGACCTGAAGCGTGACGCCATGAACGTCGTAGCCCTGGCGAACCAGAAGCGCTGCGGCGACAGAGCTGTCGACTCCACCGCTCATGCCAAGGAGAACTGTAGGGCGAGCCATAAGGGCGCTATTGTACTGAGGAGAGAGGAAAAGGGCTAGAGGGCTATCCCCTGCAGTTAATGAGCGGATACAACAAGGCCGTGAGGCACGTCGACCGATGGGGCGCGTTCGTCGCCCCAATGATGAGCCCCCATATCACACATGCCATGGAAATGAGAGCCTTCTTCGATCGCAATGACCGGAGTCCGGATATCGCCGATAAGGACACCGGGCTTAATGATGTGAATCTTCTCAATGGCAGTGATGGTACCATTGATCTTGCCGCTATTCATGAGCACTCCGGCCGACACGATGCCCTCAATCACAGCGTGCTCTCCGACGATTAAAGTCCCAGTCGTATGAATCTCGCCTTCGACATGTCCATCAACCCGAACGGTACCATCAAAACTCACGACGCCCTTGAAGTCCACACCTTTCCCCAGTAGCGTAAAATTCTCGCTGTTCTGTTCGGCCTGCTGGTCCCGTGCTTTCATTGCCCACATGGTCGCCTCCTAAATCTCTTCCCACACATGCATGGCTCGTCACCACACAAAGAATGAGCAGGCTAAATACCTAAATATTAATATCCCCTAACCGTTGACTCGCTTGATATCAGGGGGCATGATCATTCCAACGGGATGCAGGGAGGCGTCCCGAGGGAGCTCGCGGACTCCGTGAGCCATTTCGAGTGCACCGTTGAATAGCACGCCATCTTCCATGGACAGGATTGGCGCCTTGACACTCCCATTCATCACGGCCGGAGCCCGGAGCTTGACGCGCTCTTTCGCGACGACATCCCCGGTGATCTTTCCTTTACACACAATCGTACCGGCGGTGATTTTCGCCTGGATGACAGCATCTTCACCAATCAACAGCACGCCATCAGTGTGAATTTCTCCATCGAGATACCCGTCAATTCTAACCGTGCCGCTATAGGAGATAGTGCCCTTGAATTCGACACCCTTTCCCACAAAGGCACTAACGTCCCCAGCCCCTTCGGCAATCGAGCTGGCATCAACCTTAGTGACCTCTTTGTCATCCTGCTCGCCTGAATTCGTCTCTTCTTTTTTCTCCTGCCCCCACATGAACACGCCTCCTCGAGTTGGTGACTCCACTATTCCAGCGCAGTTGCGATGCTGTATGGAAAATAGTCGGTAAGAGAATAGATATGGTCACGAGTACGTAGAAGCAACAAGTATGCCTCTACCTCTCATGCTACTGCCAGGCAGGAATGTGATGCGGATTAATTCAAAAGCGTCTCGAGAATCCCGTCGAGTTCAGGAGGAGAGAAATAGTGAATAACAATTTTCCCGCTACGTCTTCCTTTTTGGATCACGACTTTGGTACCAAATCGTTTTTGCAACCGCTCTTCAACATCAGACCAAGGTGTTCGCCGTAATTCCTTTGCCCCTTTCTTCTTTGCAACCGGTGATGATTCTATGAGTTTTTCCGTCTCTCTCACCGATAAAGCTTTTGAGACCACGAGCTGGGCGACTCTACGCTGTTCATTCTGTCCGGGGAGGCCCAGAATCACTTTGGCATGTCCCATGGAGAGCTGGTTTGTTTCAATCAACTGCTGGATCTCTGAGGGAAGATTTATAAGGCGCACGACATTGGCGATCGATGATCGCTCACAACCGACTTGTTGCGCAATTATGTCCTGAGTCAGTCCAAATTCGTCCATCATCCGATGGTAGGCTCTGGCCATTTCTATGGGATTGAGGTCTGCTCGCTGAAGATTTTCTACCAGAGCAAGGACGACAGATTCTTCGTCTCCGCAATTGCGAATGACGGCTTGAATCGTTCCCAGTCCCGCTTCTTTCGCCGCGCGCCAACGCCGCTCACCTGAAATGAGTTCGTATATTCCGTCGCCCTTGCGGCGCACCAAAATTGGTTGCAGCAACCCACTTTGCTTTAATGAGGCTGTGAGTTCTGCCAGTTCCTGAGGAGAAAACGTTTGTCTCGGTTGATACCGATTCGGCACAATCGCATCGACTCGCAGGTGCTGGACCTCCGGCACTTCAGGCATCGAGGCAGCCTTGGTGGCAGGTAGCAGTGCGTCGAGTCCTCTACCGAGCGCTTTTTTCTCCATGACTCACAAACTCCTTAGCTAAAGACAAATAGGCTTGGGCTCCTGCCGATGCAACGTTATATAACATGGCTGGACGTCCGTAACTCGGAGCCTCCGCCAGTGTCACATTGCGAGGAATCATGGTGCTGTAGACGACCTCTTTGAAATGCTCACGAACTTGCTCAACAACTTGACGCGCCAACGTATTCCGCGCATCAAACATTGTCAACACGATCCCTTCTAACTGGAGTTCCGGGTTAAGGGACTGACGAACTCGGTCGATGTTTCCAACCAATCGACTTAACCCTTCCATGGCGTAGTACTCGCATTGAACCGGAACTAAAATGCTGCGAGCTGCGACCAGCGCATTCACCGTCAGAATCCCCAATGTAGGAGGACAGTCGAGAAAGATAACGTCGAATAACTGCTCAACATCTCGCAAGAAATGCCGAAGCAGTTTTTCACGCTCCTCAACATTCACTAGCTCAATTTCCGCGCCGGCCAAGTCAGCATTTGCCGGCAAAAGTGACAAACCTGTCACTTCTGTGAGTTGCACAGCGTCCTGAAATTTCACATAGCTAACTAGACAGTTATACACAGTAGTCTTTAAGGAACGCGGGTCGACCCCCAGACCGCTTGTGGCATTTCCTTGCGGATCCATATCCACTAATAAGACACGCTTGCCCAGGAGCGCGACACCAGCGGCAAGGTTCACGGCCGTCGTAGTCTTTCCTACGCCACCCTTCTGATTTGCGATCGCTACAATCTTTGCCATATTTAGCGTTGACTAATCATACCTTTATGTATTCATTGAGTATGTTCCACGTGGAACATACTCATATAATATGGATTATATTACTATTTGTTCCTTTCGATTACTGAGACGATTCTCTTGCCATAACCTTGCGGGAGAACAAAAGCAGTTTCGCTCACAAGGTGAAACTCTTCCTCGATTTCATGATTTTTAATGGGCTCTGTTCGATATAAGACAACTCTTCCTGTTGAAGTCAGCAACGCAGGAAGGTGTTTCCTTATTACTTCAAACCTCAAGGCCCTTACAGCAATCATGTCAACAATTTCGTGCGCTGGCCGCTTGATGTATTGCTCAATGGTGCCATTAAAAGTAGTCACATTCTGAAGTTTTAACAGGCCGATCACTGAGTTGAGAAATGAGACTTTTTTCTGAACCGGCTCAACTAAGACCAACCGCATGTCAGATCTCATGATTTTAAGAGGGATGCCAGGAAAACCTCCCCCAGACCCCACATCGAGCACCGCACCATTTTGAGGAAAACTTGTCGAGGCAAGCGCAGCGATTGAGTCAACGAAGTGCTTGATGATAATTTCCTTTGGGTCGATGATCGCCGTAAGATTGATCGTCTTATTCCACTCAATGAGATGAGCGAGGTAGACCATGAACTGCTCGGCTTGGTTTTCCCCGATCGTCAGTCCAAGTTTTCTTATGTAACTAATCGTGAATTCGCGCAATTCTGGTTCATGTTCCACGTGGAACAATTACGTGAATCAACTACCGAGGTCAAGACATTCCGGAATGGACAGTTATAATCTCTGATTTCGCTCTCGTAGGGTCAGACTTGGAGAAGGCTATCTCGACTGGATTCGCCCTTGTATTTTTCGAGCGCTACAATGAGAAGAGAAATTGCCGCAGGCGTGACCCCTGAGATTCTGGAGGCTTGACCAATTGACGAGGGACGAACTTTTTTTAATTTTTCGCGGACCTCTCCTGAAAAACCAGGAATCCCATCGTAATCGAAGGCTACCGGAATGGGCTTCGTTTCGAGCTTCTTGAATCGCCCTATCTGTTGAAGTTGACGCTTTATATAACCTGAGTACTTGACTTGCAACTCAATTTCTTCATATGTTTCAATATCTTGTACTGAATTAATCTCAAGTGCCTCTAACAAAGTCTTATAGCTCGCCCCCTGACGCCGTAAAAGTTGAGCCGCAGTGCAGGGCCCAGAGACCTCTTCAATCTGGGCCTTTGCCAGACGTTCACGAACAGTTTCCGTGAGCTTTGGCCGAAGCTCTTCAAGGCGTACGAGCTCAGATTCAATTGCTTCCTGTTTTAACTGAAACCTCGCATAGACTTCGTCGCAGATCAACCCAACCTGCCGTCCAGTATCAGTTAATCGAAGATCAGCGTTGCCATGGCGCAACAACAGGCGATATTCTGCCCGTGATGTAAACATTCGATAGGGTTCGCGGGCGTCTTTTGTGATGAGATCGTCAATTAATACGCCGATATAGGCCTGCGACCGATCGAGCATTAGTGGCGACTCGCCTCGAAGCTTAAGAACTGCATTGATTCCAGCCATCAGCCCCTGAGCCGCTGCCTCCTCATATCCGGACGTCCCATTTATCTGTCCTGCATGGTACAAACCGTCCAGAAGCTTGGTCTCCAGAGTCGGGTGCAATTGCCGTGGAGGAAAATAGTCATACTCGATCGCATACCCAGGCTTGAGCATGGTGGCTTGCTCTAACCCGGGAATCGTTTTCAGAATCGCGGCTTGCACATCAACCGGTAGGCTGGTGGAGATCCCGTTGGGATAAAATTCTCGGCTATCCAACCCTTCCGGCTCGATAAAAATCTGGTGACGCTCTTTGTCTGCGAAGCGTACGACTTTATCTTCGATGGACGGACAATACCGAGGCCCCACCGATTCAATAATGCCGCTGTAGAGCGGCGACCGGTCCAGATTGCGCTGGATCAACTCGTGCGTCGCACGATTGGTGTGGGTCAAATGACAGGAGAGCTGCCGGTTCTCAATCCGGTCTGTCCGATATGAAAATGGTGGCGGCGGATCATCGCCCGGCTGCGGCACCATCACGGAAAAGTCGATGGTCGCTCCATCCAGGCGAGGAGGCGTGCCGGTTTTGAGCCGGCCTACTTCGAATCCCAGGTCGCGCATACAATCAGACAGGTGCTCGGCGGACGCCTCTCCGGCTCGTCCCGCAGGAAAATGATTCAAGCCGATATGAATAATACCCTTAAGGAATGTACCCGATGTCAAGATAACGGCCTTCGCCCGTATGTGATCACCACAACCCGTTACCACGCCCGTAATCGCACCGGCATGCGTCAGTAAGCGATCGACCGTCCCCTCGCCGATCGTCAGCCCTGCCTGCCGACTCAGCGTTCGTTGCATGGCCTCCCGGTACAACTTCTTATCGCATTGGACGCGGAGGGCACGCACCGCCGGGCCTTTGCTCGTATTGATGAAGCGGAACTGGATCCCGGCTTGATCGGTGTTCCGCGCCATCTCTCCACCCAGCGCATCGATTTCCTTTACGAGATGTCCTTTGGCGATTCCCCCGATCGCCGGATTACACGACATCTGCGCAATTCGGTCGTGGTCCATCGTGAGCAACAACGTTCGCGCACCCATGCGCGCCGCGGCCAAGGCGGCTTCACAGCCAGCATGACCTCCACCCACTACAATGACGTCAACCACCTGTCCCACGTCCACCTTCTTCCTACTTGCCGATACAGAATTCCGAAAAGATCCGGCCAAGGATCTCGTCCGTCGTAATGGCGCCCGTAATTTCTCCGAGTGCATCGGCTGCTGCGCGCACATCGATCGAGACAAGCTCCCCTGCCATCCCACTCTGAACGGACTCAAGAGCCTGACCCAAGGATTCGCCAGCCCGTCGCAATGCGTCACGGTGTCGCACGTTGGTTACCGTGACACTCTCCGCTGCCTCAAAGCCTCCAGACACCAGTTGAGCACGAAGAGCCAACTTAACCGTTTCAATCCCCAACCCAGTCTTTGCCGAAATAGGGTATACCGGATGGCCCGCAAGCGCGGCGTCCGGCTCCACCGTACCGGCAAGATCCGCTTTGTTCAGCAGCACCACGTGCCTGCGATCTCTGACCATACGCAAGAGATCCCGATCATCGCTCGTGAGAAGCGCACTTACATCCAACACCAGCAACAGGAGATCCGCCTCGTCCTGTGCGGCCCGCGTCCGCTTGATCCCCTCCTGCTCGACTATATCTACCGTTTGCCGCACGCCTGCCGTATCGATCAAACGAATCCTCACTCCGTCAAGATCGATGGATTCCTCAATCACATCCCTCGTCGTGCCAGGAATGGCTGTGACAATCGCTCGCTCTTCCCTCAGGAGACGGTTCAACAAACTGGACTTGCCGACATTCGGGCGGCCAAGGATGACGACACGCGCCCCTTCCCGCAAGATCCGCCCCTCCTGCGCCGTCGCCTCCAGTTTCTGAACCACCCCAAACGCCTCACTCACGATACGCAACAGTTCGTCGCGTTGCAGGAAGGCAATATCTTCATCCACAAAATCGATCCCCGCCTCGACATGGGCCAACACCATCAGAAGAGAACTCCGAGCTTGCTCCACCTCCCGACCAAGATCACCCCGTAGCTGGCGTTGAGCGATGTTCAATCCGACAGATGACGTGGCCCTGATTGTATCGAGCACTGCCTCCGCCTGTGTGAGATCCAACCGTCCGTTGAGAAAGGCCCGTTTAGTAAACTCTCCCGGCTCCGCCATCCGTGCGCCGGACTCTAGACAGACCTTGCAGACCATCCCTAGCACCAACGCTCCACCATGAGACTGAATCTCGACCACATCCTCTGCCGTAAAGGATCGGGGCCCCTTCATATAGACCACGAGCGCTTCATCGAGCAGGCCCGATACGGGCTCCTCCTTATGACCCAGTCTGAGATTCCTCTGATTGTCCATTGCGGGAATTACAAGATCGGCAAGATGCAATGTATGCGAGAGAACCGATGAGAGGGGAAGACCAGACCGCAATCGAACAACTTGGGAAGCAACGAGAAGCGCCTGAGGGCCACTCAGACGAACGATCCCGATGCCGCCCTCGCCTACGGGAGTGGCAATGGCACAGATCGTATCTTCGAGTCCTCCCTGCATGACAACGCTTTTACTCGGTGACCACTCCCAGCACCGGCTGGCCTATGCATTAGCTTGCAGCATACCGTGAGGCGCCTATGACTTCGTGCCTCCGCTCAGCTCCGGCCCCGCCGGAACGAGTGCCTTATTGCGAAACAGAAAACGATCCGTGAACACTTGTTGGGAAATGGTCAGAACATTGTTCGTAAGCCAATACAACACAAGGCCTGCAGGAAAATTTACGAACAGGAAGGTCATGAACACCGGGAGCACCAACATGATCTTCGCCTGTGTCGGATCCATGGTTGTGGGCGTGATCTTCTGTTGGATCACCATCGTCGCCCCCATGATAACCGGCAACACATAATAGGGATCCTGCACCGATAAATCGGTAATCCAGAGCATGAAAGGGGCTTGGCGCAAATCGATCGTCATATAGAGGATATTGAACAGGGCCACGAAGACCGGCATCTGCAAGACCATCGGGAGGCAGCCGCCCACCGGATTTACTTTCTGGTCTCTATAGAGCTTGATCAACTCCTTGTTCAGCCGGTCGCGGTCATCCTTGAATTTTTCCTGGACTGCAGCAACCTTGGGTTGGATCAGCTGCATCATTTTCATCGACTTGTAGCTCTTATACTGCAACGGCACAAACAACAGCTTGATCGCCATCGTCAGTAAAATGATGGTGACCCCATAGTTATAGGTATAGTCATGAATGAATCGCAGAACATAGAAGATCGGCTTGGCGACCGACTTCACAACCGTCCAACTGCCGAAAATAAACCATCCGAAATCAATCGTGTCTTCCAAGCCCACGTTCAACGAGCGGAGCGTGTCATATTCCTTCGGGCCCGCATACAGCTGAAGTGCAACCGAAGTTCCTGCTCCGGGCGCGGCCATCCGCACTCCAGCCGACACCACCTTATCGCCTTCCTTCTTGACCAGCGCGGCCGTACCCTGCTTCGGCATCAACACCGAAAGAAAGTACTTATCCTGCAATGCGACCCACTGAACCGCCCCATTCCGCTCAAGCTCCTTGTCCGGCGTTTCCTTTTCTACCTTGTCGTCAACCAGCGACGCCGAGCCAATCAAACCGATAAAGCCGTCACCCCATTCCACGATACCGAAGTTAGTTCCCAGCCCGATATCATAGGACTCATTCACCCCTTCCAGGGCAACCGATACATCCACCACATAACTATCGTGATGGAATGTCAGACGTTTCTCCACGCCGAGATGGGTGAGTGGATCCTTGAACTGCATCGTGACATGCCCGACAGGATGAGCGGCGTCGAGACTCGTGAAATCTTTCTCAATGTTATAGAGGCCCTCTCGAATCGCCTTTTCGATGTCAACATTCGCCACTGTAATCGAGAGTGGCCCCCTGAACTTCCCTCCCTGATAGACAAGTTGTACCGGCTTCTCTTCGGGAGGGGCCGTATGGTATCGCTTCAGCTCCCAACTTCGAATTACCCCACCTCGGTTCGACAGTCCGACCCGAACCAGATCCGTTTCAACCGTTACCGTCTGTTCTGATGCTGATGGCGCGAGATCCGACGAAGGAGCGTCAGCTTTTTGACCTGATTGAGTTTGGACACCCGGACTGGTCGAACCGCTCTCTTTGCCGGTCACGGGAGCGGGAGCTGGCTCTGGAGAGGAGGAGCCAGGGACTGCGGCATCCGGAGCAGGAGGCGGCTCAGGAAGCCATCCCATCTGCTTGAGGAGCACGTCATATCCCAGGATGATTGCTAAGGACAGAACGAGAAAGATAACGACACGTTTTTCCATAATAAACCGCTACCCGATGTGAACAATTGAGACGCTACTACTTCAGAGGATCCATTCCTCCAGGATGAAACGGATGACATTTCAACAGCCGGCAGATCGCGAGTTTCAGTCCACGGAGCACCCCATACCGGCTGATCGCGTCACTCGCATATTCGGAGCAGGTCGGCTCAAAACGGCAGGCTGGCCCAAGGAATGGCGAGATCCAGTAGCGATAACCGGCAAGCACAGAGAGACAGCACTGGCGCATGCTAGTCCTCATGGACACGAAGTAACTTCTGGCGTTGGAGCGACGACACCCATACCTCTTTCAAGACGGCAAAGGGTTGCGCAATCGAATCCCGCTTGGGGAAGACCACAAGATCGTGTCCGGGGAGCATTTGACCGCGCAGTTGCCGTGTGAGCTCCCGAAACAGGCGCTTCACTCGATTTCGGCTGACCGCTCCCCCGAATCGCTTCCCTACCACAATCCCCACCCGGCTGGCACTCACATCAGTCGCGCAAATCATCATGTTAAAGAAGGCGGTTGAGATACGACGGCCATGCTTCTTGGCATGCTCGATGTCGCGGCTGCGTTTCAGGAATAGATCCCTGTCACCTCCACCCTGCGACATCAGCATCATCCTGGGAGAGGGCCAGCTTGCACAGGACTTACCCTTGGAGACCAGACCTCCGGGCTCGGTCATAACCACACACCATCATCCTGTATAGGGAACTTCCTTGTCTGAGACACGTAACGGAGGGCGAAGATTCCTTTGCGAAGCCCTAGCAGCGTCGCTCAACCTATACGGTCAAGCGGGCCCGCCCCTTCGCGCGACGACGAGCCAAGACCTTCCGGCCGTTCTTCGTACTCATCCGCTTACGGAATCCATGCTCACGCTTTTTCTTGAGGTTTGATGGCTGCTGAGATGTAAACGACATGCGATCACTCCTTGCCTAAAAAGACTGACGGATGAACGGGGCATTATAGGGGCGAGGTTGCACCCTGTCAAACTTGCTGTCCCTCCAGCCACGACGACCCTGGATAAGACCATCATGACGTACATCGTCTCTAAAGCCACGGGGGCATCAGTCGTAACCCCTTGATAACTCTTTTGTGTTGAGGCGCTTTTGTCGCTGCGAAGCTAGATCGCCCCAGGATTTCCTGCTCCTCTCTATCTCTCGCTTCTGCAAAACATTGTAACTGCTCAGTTTCCTACCAGCCCTCGCCATGATATTCCTGGCATTACCCTTGCGCATTAGCTAGGATTCTCACCATCCTTATATGGGAAAGCGCTCATGACAATCCGACCTGAAATTAAGCCTGACTCTCAGTTGCCTTTTTGAAGAGGAGAGAAACCATGGATAAACGATTCGCGATGCTGCCGATTATATGCGCCCTTCTGATCCTCACGGCCTGTGCTAAGCCGCCAAGGGAACAGATCGAGGCAGCAGAACAAGCCATCAAAGAGGCCCAGGCGAGCGGCGCTTCAACCTATGTTCCGGATGAATATGCCAAAATCGAAGGCACGCTTGCGGCGCTCAAAAAGGAAGAGACTGATCAAGAAGGCAAATTTGCGCTCTTCCGCGATTACGGCAAGGTCGAACAGCTCGCCATTAACGCGAAGAGCGAGGCTGAACGCCTAAAAACGGAGGCGACAAAGAAAAAAGAAGAGGCCAAAGCCGCTGCACTCCAGGCTCAGCAGGTCGCACAAGAAGCGGTCAAGACCACTCTCGAGTTAGTCGCAAAGGCGCCCGTCGGAAAGGATCGCGCCGCCTTAGAGTCAATTAAGGCCGACGCCGAAGCCCTGAAGGCGTCTCTCAATCAAGTGCAGATGGCAATTGACACAGCGGACTATCCGACCGCTCAGACCAAGGCGAAAGCCATTCACGAAAAGAGTCAAGCCGTCTCCCAAGAAATCGAGGCAGCCCTTGCCAAGATCGGAAGAGGAAAACCCTCTGCGGCAAAAAAAAAGTAAGGTAGACTTGCTGTATGTCCAGTCATTGTCGAAGAATAAGATGGGGGATGTTGGGGTGGGGAGCCTTGGCGCTAGCCGGCTCCCTCTCTGGCTGCGTGGAAGCCGTGCCTCAAGACGTGATCGAGGCGGTTGAGAACATCGATCGAGACTTGATGGAATTACGGGCGGCTGAATTCTCGCCCAATGACTATACCCGGTTCGCACACCAGTGGATGGCCCTAAAAAGTCGTGTTCAGGCCGACGAGGATCTGATCCGCTGGCCGTGGGAACCCAACGACTTGGAAATCGCTCTTCGTCAGCTACAAGAAGAAGGGTCCCACACGGTCGCCCGCCTCACGAAGGAACGTGAATCACTCCGCCGTTCAGCCGAAGACAAGATCGCCCGTGTCGAGGATCGATTCCGGATGATGATCCTGCAAGTCAGTGCCATCGACAGTCGGCTTGTGTTGGGACAGAAACCCGTTGAAACCGACCTACTCATGAAGCAGGCCCATGCGTTCTATGAACAGGGACGGTACGATCGGTCTCTCGACGCATCTGACCGGGCTGCGCAGAATCTGGCGACGCAAGCGGCCGTGCTGAGCAGCGAATTGGGGCGGTACGCCAATCGAGATCGAATCAGCCGCTGGCAAGAGATGGCCAAGGACACCGTCACCTGGTCACGCATTCACCGAACCTCTGCGATTGTCATCAGTAAGGCGGATCGAGTGCTGACCCTCTACAGAAACGGCCAGAAGGTGCTAGCATACCCCGTCCGGCTCGGGTTCAATGGTATTCGAGAGAAGCGTTATCAGGGCGACGGCGCCACTCCCGAAGGCCGATATCGGATCAGTAGCAAGCGCGGGCAGGGGCAGACTCAGTTTTACCGGGCCTTGGTCCTCGACTATCCCAACGAAGATGATCGACGACGCTACCGGTTCGGGCGAAAGACGGGACAGATCCCGACTTCGAGAGCCATCGGGGGACAAATCGAAATCCACGGGGTTGAGAACGAACTGATGGCCCAAACGTTGGGGTGTGTCATGCTCGACAATCCGAAAATGGTCCTTCTCTATGACCGAGTCGACAAGGGGACGCCGGTCACCATCGTCGGGGCGCTACACGAACAGAACTCGGTGGCGCTGACTTTAGCGGCGCTGGATGATCGAAGGGAAGAGACCTGAGCAGGACTCATGAAGCGCATTTTTCTATCTCTCTGGTCTGGCCTGATTGGCCTCCTCCTCGTCACCCTCGTGCAGAGCAGCGGCATACCGGTCTCTGACGCGTCAACCGTTCCCCCCACCGCCGTCGATCCCGCCCTGCTCCATACACTCCAAGTCCGCTATAAGATGCTGGCCAAAAAACTGACCCAGTTGATGCCGACGCAACCCTATATCCTCGTCGATACGGCTCGGAATCACCTCTATATCAAACGAGGCGATCAGGTGATGCTGGATGCCCTAGCCTCCACCGGCAGCGGAACGATCCTCGACAAACCGGGCGATTCAAAGGGCCAGTGGATCTTCGATACCCCTCGTGGAGAATTTACCGTGCAGTCGAGATTGACTAATCCTGTCTGGGTCAAGCCCGACTGGGCCTTTATCGAAGAAGGGCTCGGGGTACCCAAGAGTCAAGCAGACCGTCTTGAACCTGGTGTACTTGGAGAATACGCGCTCGGATTCGGAAAGGGATATTTTATTCACGGTACCCTCTACCCCCGCCTACTTGGAAAGAATGTCACACACGGCTGTATCCGCCTTAACGACAACGATCTGAAAAGTGTGTATCGTCTGGTCAAGGTCGGCACACCGATCATGATATTCTAGCCTGCCCCGGCACTCGGGCAGACTCTATGAATTTTCTCCGCGCAATTCTCTCCATCCTCCTTTCCCTAGCTTCAGTGAGCTGGGCCGCCGAACAGGACGTGGTTCCTGCATTGGACACGACTGATCCCGCTGCACTCCAAGAAGCCAGTCGAATTCTGGAAGAGGAGATCAAGATCGCCGCTCGGCCGCAGACCTACGTGCTCATTGATCTTGAGGCGAAGGCCATTCTGATTAAGAGCCGGGGCGTCGAACTCCATCACCTGCCGATCGAAAGCTGGTCGGCTTCTCAGCTCTCCCAACTCGCGACCGCATATCGTCTCCGCGAACGCCCGCCAGTCAATCGCCGCAAGATTGATCCCGTGGCCGGTGGTGAACAGGACCCCATCTCCCTCGCCGATATGCCGACAACATATACGCTGCAATTCTCCCCCCCGTTGGCGATCCTCGTCCTCTCTACTGATGGCAATCCCTGGCAATGGGCCATCCAACGAGGACGCGCGTATTGGCACAGGCTCACATCATGGTGCAACACCCTCTGGACAGGAGGCAGCCCCCCATCATCACCTTCCCTACATCTCACTGTATCTTCCGACCACGCACAATCTCTCGCCTGGACCGTGACCGAAGGCATGCCCTTTCTGATTCGTCGAACCACGACACCATAGAGACAATGCCCCCTGTTTGCCTTTTTCTCATCCGCTACCTAAGATACATTTGAGGGTCGCCATGAAACTCCAGCTCGATAGATCGTTCTCATCGGAACTTCAATCCCTGGTCGCTGCGGCGACTGCACGACTTTCAGCATCCCATGCAGTCGAGCGACTGTGGGCTCGCGAGCATCGACTCTGGAAGCAAGATCCGACCGACATCACCAACCGCCTAGGCTGGCTAACAATCATCGAATACATGCAAGATCGGACCGAGGAGTTGCAGGCCTTCGCAACTTTGGTCAAGAAGCGTGGCATCCGCGATGTGGTCCTGCTCGGTATGGGTGGCAGCAGCTCGGGAGCGGAAGTGCTGCGCGCGTCATTTGGATCACGCCGGGGGTTCCCCTGCTTGTGGGTCCTCGATTCCACCGTTCCAGGCCGGGTTCGACAGGTCACGCGGGCGATCGACCCGGCTCGAAGCCTGTTCATCCTCGCCAGCAAGTCAGGCGGGACCATCGAAGTCATATCTCTCTTTGCCTACTTTTGGGAACTTGTTCACCAGACCCCGGGCCACCAAGGTGGCGAACAGTTCCTCGCCATTACCGATCCTGGCACCGAGTTGGAAAAACTGGCAGCAGAGCATCAATTCTGGCGTATCTTTACCAACCCACCGGATATTGGTGGACGATACTCGGTTCTCTCCTATTTTGGATTAGTCCCTGCCGCCCTGATGGGAATCGACATGAGACGTTTGCTCACGCGTGCCACAGTCACGGCCCAGGCCTGTCGAATCCAGCCTCCTCTTGGACAGAACCCCGGCACCGACCTTGACGCCACGATGGCCTCACTGGCGCAAGCAGGACGAAACAAGATCACCCTGATCGCCTCACCGCAAATCACCACATTTGGTCTATGGGCAGAACAGCTCCTCGCGGAAAGCACGGGAAAGGAAGGAACCGGCCTCATCCCCGTGGCGAATGAACCGATCGTCTCACCGACCGCCTATGGCACTGACCGGCTCTTTATCTATCTTAGATTGAAGGGAGATCAGAATAGACAGCTCGACCGACACATTGCAGGACTCGCGCGGCAGGGCCATCCAATCCTGACACTCACGCTCCAAGATCGTTACGATCTCGCGGCAGAATTTTTACGGTGGGAAGTCGCCACGGCCGTAGCAGGCCACCTCCTGAGGATTCACCCATTCGATCAACCGAACGTCCAAGAAAGCAAAGACAACACCGCCCGCGTACTCGAAACCATCCAGTCCACCGGGCACTTGCCGAAACAGACCACCGCGACCGCGGCACAGGCCGCGGCACAACTTAAGCGACAGTGTCGACTCGGCGCCTATGTCGCCATCTTGGCCTATACGACACCATCCTCCAAGATGGAACAGGCCATTCGCTCGCTGCGAAGAGCGCTCGTCTCCCATCACCATGTGACCACGACAGCCTGCTATGGTCCGCGCTATCTCCATTCGACTGGCCAACTCCACAAAGGAGGTCCGAGAAGCGGATTGTTTCTGCAACTCGTGGATCGGATGATTCCTGATCTCAGGATCCCCGGCAAACCCTTCACCTTTCGCACGCTCGCGCAGGCCCAAGCCGCTGGCGACATACAGGCGCTCCAAACGCATGAGCAACAGACCATCATCTTGCCACTGGGCAAGAACGCAATCGCAACGCTTCAGGCACTGACGAAGTCCCTCACCCCTCAGGCCCCGGCACGCCGCTCAACCACGGCCAGCACCGGGAGCGGCCGAGGCCGCAAAAAGTAGGATGTCTGCTGCCCCCGACATCCGCATCCACCGCGACAGCCATGCATGGGCTGAAGCAGCAGCTGAATTCGTACAGGAAGTGGGCAAAGAGGCGGTTCGAACGAACGGACGATTCCTCATCGCCCTCTCTGGCGGCACGACGCCGGAAACCCTCTACCGAGCCCTGGCCTCTCCAGCCTTCGTCGATCGTTTCGATTGGTCCCGGACCACCTTTTTCTTCAGCGACGAGCGTTGCGTCGCTCCCGATGACCCCCGCAGTAACTATGCTCTGGCTCACAAGGCCCTATTCGTCCCGCTGAAGATTGCGTCGTCGCAGGTCTTTCGTATACCAGGAGAATCCCGTGATCCCCAGGCGGCGGCCTATGAGTATGAACAGCAGTTGCGTCTTGCGACCAAGACCTCACCATCCGCCCAACCAACCCTTGATCTCATCCTGTTAGGGTTAGGCGAAGACGGGCACACAGCCTCGCTCTTTCCTGGAGCACCGGTCCTGCAGGACCACCAAAGCGTGATCGCGGTAACCCAATCTCCGAAAGATCCACCGACCAGACTGACCATGACCCTAGGTGTGATCAACGGGGCGAGTGTGGTACTGTTTCTCGTCGCAGGAGCAGGCAAAGCAGGAGTCGTCAGGGCCATCCTCGATCCGAAGACCGAGGCAGAACGACAGCTTCCTGCCGCGTTGGTCGCACCAGAGAAAGGCCGCCTCATCTGGTTCCTCGACCAGGCTGCGGCAGCCGAGCTGCCCATACATCAACAGCGGACGAGCACATGAGGGCGAAATGATTGTTGCCGGAGATATCGGGGGCACGAAAACTCACTTGGCCCTATTCGACTGGAACAAAGATCGCGTCGATCCCGTCCGATTGGAGTCATTCCATAGTGCCGATTACTCCTCGCTCGAGGACATGCTCACTGAATTTCTCGTCCCGCCGAAGCCCCCGACGCCGATCGACGAATTCGCAACCGAGAAGAACGACGCCGCCGAGCCGGAAGCGGAGCGCCCAGCGGAAGTTCCGCTGAAGATCGACGCAGCCTGCTTCGGAATCCCAGGTCCCGTCATTCAGAACCATAGTCAGACAACCAACCTGCCGTGGGTGGTCGACGGCGCAACGCTGGCGAAACATTTCGAGATACCGAAAGTGAAGCTGCTCAACGATCTCGAAGCCATGGCACACGGGATTCTTCTGCTCCGACCGGACGAAGTCGAAATCCTCAACGCCGGAACTCCACCACCACACAACCAGGCGCTCGCGCTGATCGCGGCAGGAACCGGACTGGGCGAATCCATCCTCTTCTGGAACGGCTCCCGCTATCAGCCGATGCCGTCGGAAGGGGGTCATGCGGACTTTGCACCGAACAATGACAACGAAATTGAACTGTTACGCCATCTGCGCAGCAACTACCTACACGTGAGCTATGAGCGCGTGTTGTCCGGCCCCGGTCTGCATGCCATCTATGAATATGTCCGCGACAGTAAGAAGAATGAGCCGACGTGGCTCTCAGAAAAAATCAAAGCCGGCGACCCTGCTGCGGTGATTGCGGAAGCCGGGCTTAAGGGGCAGGCAGACATTGCCAAGCTGGCGCTCGAGCTGTTCGCCTCCATCTATGGTGCCGAAGCGGGCAATCTAGCCCTGAAGGCCATGACACTCAACGGCGTATATCTGGGCGGCGGCATCGCACCGAAGCTTATCGCTAAACTCAAGGATGGGACATTCATGAAGTCGTTCACGAACAAGGGCCGCTACAAGCGTTTGATGAGTTCGATCCCGGTGAAAGTCGTGATGAATCAGCAGACCGCCTTACTCGGTGCAGCATCCGTCGCCGCGGCTTTCTCCCATACCCCCGCATCATAATGAGCAACCAAGACCTCGACAGTCTGAAGAAAGCCGCGGCGTTAAAAGCCGTCGAATTCGTCCGCGATAATATGGTCGTTGGCCTCGGGACCGGCTCAACGGCCACGCACATGGTCATCGCGCTGGGGGAAAAGGTCCGTTCGGGCATGACACTTCGCGGAGTGGCCACGTCGAAGGAAACGGCTACGCTCGCCAGGCAACAAGGAATCATTCTGATCGATGCCGATAATGCCTGGGTGATCGATGTCGCAATCGACGGGGCGGATCAGGTCGATCCTGACTTCAATCTCATCAAGGGTGGAGGCGGCGCGCTCCTGAAGGAAAAGATTGTCGCGGCCTCGGCCAAACAGTTCATCGTATTGGTCGACCATACCAAGCGAGTCCCGGTACTGGGGGGATCGTTTCCGCTCCCAATCGAGGTGATCCCCTTCGGGTGGGGAAGCACGGCACGAGAAATTGAGGCCCTCACGCAGAGTCGTGTGGTGCTCAGGGAACGGAACGGATCACCGTTTAACACGGAAGCAGGCAACGTAATTCTGGATGTCCATCTCCCACGGATCGACAACCCGCGAGAACTCGAGACTGCCTTGAACCTGATCCCAGGAGTCGTCGAGACCGGCCTCTTTGTCGGACGAACGGACCTGCTTATCGTGGGCACACCCAACGGGGTTGAGTCGTACCCTGCAACGAGGACATGACTGAGCCGGTCGGCAGGCGACAGACCCTACAGGCCCTCATTAAGCATGTCCGATTCCTCCTTACTTTTCCACTTACATCGTTCCTCAGCTCGTGCCTCAACAGTTCCTTCGTACAAGCGGTTACCGAACGACCGAAAGGTGAAATTATGAACCAGGGCATTTCTACGCACACGACCGACCCGTACCGGCTTCCAAGACATGTGGTCCCGATTCACTACGATCTGCGATTGGAACCGGACCTGTCTGCCGCACGTTTTGCCGGGCAGGAGACCATCACCCTGATGGTCCATCAACCAACTTCTGCAATCGTCCTCAACGCCATTGAGCTCGACATCACCTCGGCGCAGGTTGAAGGAGATTCAGGCTCAACGAGACAGGCCACGATTGCGTTGGACGAATCGCTCCAGCGCTGCCAGCTCACATTCACTGCACCTCTCACGCCGGGCGCCTGGAGGCTGACGATCTCATTCTGCGGGACGCTGAACGACAAGCTCCGCGGATTCTATCGCAGTACCTATAAAGACGAGCGTGGGGCGACTCACAACCTAGCCGCGACACAGTTCGAAGCCACCGATGCCCGCCGGGCCTTTCCCTGCTGGGATGAACCGGACTTCAAAGCCGTGTTTGCCACCACGCTGGTCATCGATCCAACTTTGACCGCGGTCTCCAATACCAGGATCGCATCCGAAACGCTTGCTGGCGGGAAGATGGTGCTGCGCTTCGCCGAGACGATCAAGATGTCTACATACTTAGTCGCGTTCATTATAGGCCGGATCGAGCCGACCGAACTGCGAATGGTGGGCCAGACCCCTCTGCGCCTGTGGGCCGTCCCAGGCAAAGGGCATCTCGCTCGATTTGGCCAGGACATTGCGGCGGCATCGCTCTCATTTTTTGAGAACTACTATGGAATCCCGTACCCCGGCGACAAGCTGGACCTGCTTGCCATTCCAGACTTTGCCTCAGGGGCCATGGAAAATCTTGGCGCTATTACCTATCGAGAAACAGCCTTGCTGGTCGATCAGCAGAGCGCCACGCACAGCGAGCTGGAGCGCGTGGCCGATGTGGTCGCGCATGAAAACGCGCACATGTGGTTCGGAGATTTGGTCACCATGTCCTGGTGGAACGGGCTCTGGCTGAACGAAGCCTTCGCCACCTTCATGGAAATGTTGGCCGTGGACGCATGGAAGCCGGAATGGAAACGATGGGACAGCTTCGGCGTGTCCCGCGCCGCAGCCTTTTCCGTAGACGGACTGCAGAGCACCAGACCGATCGAGTATCCGGTGCAGGCTCCCAAGGACGCCGACGCGATGTTCGACGTCCTGACCTATGAAAAAGGCGCGTCGGTGCTGCGCATGTTGGAGCAGCACATTGGGCCGACGGTCTTCCGCGACGGGGTCCGCGACTACTTACATGCGCATGCCTATGGGAATGCAGACACGAACGATCTCTGGGTTTCCCTGGGGAAGATTGCCAAACAGCCGGTTCCTGAACTCATGAACGGATGGATTTTCCAGCCAGGGTTCCCCCTCGTGACTGCGAACGTGAGTCCGTCATCAGAACTGACAATCACACAGCAACGGTTCAGCTACCTGAGCGACACCAAGCCCAGTCCATTACAGGACCGGCGATGGCAGATCCCGCTCCAGATACGAATCACCGCTGGCGGTAAGACCAACACCTCGCGCATGCTACTGACTGAGAAGGATACGACGGTCCCGCTCCCCAAGGGCTGGGAGTCCGTTCTGCTCAATGAAGGAGGCCATGGCTTCTACCGAGTACGCTATGCGCAAGACCTACTCAACCGACTACTGAACGCCGGCATCGACCGACTCGCCGCCACCGAGCGGTTCAACCTCATCAACGACGCCTGGGCCACCACCGTCGCAGGCCTCATGCCGCTCACAGACTATCTTGACCTGACAGCTCGCTTCACCGCGGAGCGGGACAAGAACGTCTGGGCTGTCTTGCTGGACTCCTTCTCGTTTCTCAACCGGATTATCACAGCGGAGGATCGACCATACTTGGAGGCCTTCGTGCGTGGGCGCGTCGGTTCTACCGTTGCAGACTTGGGTTGGGCCCCACGGAGTGGAGAGACCGAAGGGACGAAGCAATTACGGGGCGAATTGATCGGCGCCCAAGGAAAACTCGGCAATGACCCTGCCATCCAAGAGCGCGCAGCCGCCCTGTATCGGGCCTTTCGGACCAACGCGACAGCGGTCGATCCCAATGTCGTGCCTGCGCTCATCGCGATCCTCGCACATACAGGAGATGCGGCGCGGTACGACGAATTCAACGAAGGGTTTCGCACCGCCTCCACACCGCAGGAAGAGCGTCGCTATCTCTTCTCGCTTGCGGCGTTCCAGCCCAAGGTATTGCTCGAACGCACACTGGCCCGCACCATCAGCGGAGATATCCGCACGCAAGATGCACCGTTCCTAGTCAGCGCCATTCTGGGCAACGTCTATGGCAGAGAACTGGCCTGGGGCTTTGTCAAAACGAACTGGGAGAAGATGGACCACTTATTTCCGAAACAAGGACTGCGTCGCATGTGCGGTGGAATCGTCAACCTTGCCACGCCGGCACTCGAACGTGACGTGTGCGAGTTTTTCAATTCGCAGCGGATCGACCTTGGCGGAAAAACATTAGAACAGTATTTGGAGCATCTGCGGATTATCGTGGCGTTCCGTGAACGGGATGGAACGATGCTGCGCCACTACCTCCAGGCCTCTCTCTGAGCGATCCCGAAATCAGATCGGTATAGGGGGGGAGGGTCAGGTACGACCGTGGACCATTCGATACAGGGATGACGGCGCACAGGCGGTTGGCCCCTTGGCCTCATCCCCCCGAAGGGGGGCTTGTCGTTTCGCCGGAGACTTCGCTACAATCCCCTCGAATTGAGCAGGCTGCAATCGTTTCTCAGGGTGGAATCACGGGAGTGTCGCCCGATTATGCATACCCGAAACTGCCCGAAGTGCGGAACTCCAAAAACGAAATTGGCCCCTCGATCTGGAGTGGCAGACCGGCTCCTCGGTACCTTGACCATTTATCCTCTTCGATGTCAGCTCTGTGCCCATCGCTTTACAACCTTCCTCGGCAAGCTCAAGACCAATCCTCGTCGCAACTATGAGCGAGTCCCGGTCCAGTACTCGGCACAGGTCCGTCCGGTTCACGATCCGACCCAGCAGATCGTGGTTGAAGGGACGATTGTGAACCTGTCTCTCAGGGGATGTCGTATCAGAACGAGTCAGCGCCTCCCGATGGGATGCCACGTGATGCTGGAACTTCAGTCCGGCGAGTACGAACTCCCCATCATGATCGACGAGGCACTTGTGCGTGCACGCTTTACCGACGGGGTCGGCCTCCGGTTTTCAAGTTTCCTCTACTCGGAGGAAAGCCGCCTCCGACGCATCCTCGACCTGCGCCTACCTGATCACGCAATCTGATTGTCGATTCTCTCCCTCTTCACCTCCCTCAGCAACCAAGCCAGTTAACTTCCAATGCGCGTGTCCAGCGAAGGCTTCCGCGAGGTAATCGGTGCGTCTTGGCGCACTGGGAGTGGGCAGTTGAGAACCTACGCGTTGAGCAAGCAAAAAGACGATCGGCCTGGTTACATCTCTTACTCATGGCGGAGCACGGCCAGCGGCCGTTGGCCGAGAATCCGGTAGGTGCTCGCAAAACCCACTATCAGCGTCAGCAGCATCGTCAGGATGAGGCCGATGCCAAGCACCCGTGGGTGAATGCTCCAGGGAAGATCGAAAACATACCGCAACACAGCCCATGACAAGACACCCCCGAGGATCAGTCCGATCAACCCGGCGACCGCACCCAACAGGACATACTCGATTGCAAAGGCACGTGCAATCAAGCCACGGGTGGCGCCGAGCGCTTTTAGAATGACCGATTCATAGAGCCGTCGGTAGCGTGTCGCAGCAAGTGCCGCCGCCATGACCAACCCGCCGGCAACAACACAAAATATCGCCACCGCCCTGATCGCCAGCGAGAGACGATCGAGAACACGCGCGAAACCCTCGAGCACGTCGCCGATATGGATCGCGCTGACATTCGGGAATGAAGCGACGACCGCCTGCTGCAACGGCACCTCTTCCTGTGGCGAGACCCGCACCGTCGCCACATAGGTAAACGGCGCCCCTTCAAGCGCGCGTGGGGACAAGATCATGTAGAAATTCGTCGAGAAATTTCCCCACTCGACTTTGCGAATACTGCTCACCTTTGCCGCCACCGTAGCCCCCTGAATATCGAACTCCACGATCGAGCCGATCGCAAGACCTAGATGCGTGGCAGCCTCTTCTTCCACTGAAACCTGTGGAGTCGAGAAGACCTGCCCGGGCTTCCACCATTCCCCTTTGACCAGTTGATTGTCTTTCGGTAGCTGTTCGAGGAAGGTCAGCACATACTCCCGGGTGAGGTACCACTGTTTCCCCCGCTCCTCTTTGCCTTCCGTGCGCTTCTCGTCCTTCTCCACTCCCTCTTCTACCGTGATGACATGTCCATCGATCGCATGGAGTCGCGAGCGTACCAGGGGCGTGAGCTCCGGACGCGCTCGACCAGTCTGTCGATCAACCAACGACACAAACTCCTTCGCTTGATCAGGTTGAATGTCGATAAAGAAAAACGTCGGGGCATCCGCCGGCCGATTCTCCTGCACTTGGTGGAGCAACGCCTGTTCCACCAGCGACACCGTGACAATCACCATCACGCCGATGCCGATGGCGACCATGATGCCAGCCGCCTGTCCCCCCGGCCGCACGACATTGCCCACGGCATAGCGAAGGCTCAAGAAGCGAGGCACCGGCACCCAGGTCAGCCCTCGCACGAACACCTGCGCACAGACAAAGAGGACCGTGATAGCAAGAGACAAGGCACCGAGAAACAGGAAGCCGATCAACCACGAACCTGCTTGCCAGACCGAGAGTGCGCACAGGCCGAGGATGATCCCTCCGGCCGTGCCGACATTCAATCGATCGGCCAGTCCCCACTTCACCCACCTTCGTGACGAACACGTCTCCTGCTCGACCGTATTCTGTTCTGCATCGCGCCGGAAGATCGCCCCTGGGTGAATGTCGCGAATCTTCAACAGAGGCCAGAGGGTAAAGAGCAGCGTCGACAATAGACCGAGCGCCGCCCCTTTCATCAAGGGCCGGATCGATGACCACGACAATTCTGAGGAGACGCCTAATTGATCGAGGAGGTCGGACACGAACAGACCAGCCATGAGGGGAGGCAGCCCTCGTTGAAGCGCAATCCCCAGCAGGATCCCAGCGAGGCTCCCTACACATCCCAAGAAAATCGCTTGCACCACATAGGTCGAAACCACCGTGGCCGAATCCGCGCCGATCGCTTTTAAGATCGCGATCGTCCGCAGCTTGTCACGCAAAAACGCATGGATCGAGGTTCCGACCCCCAGTCCGCCGATGAACAGTGCGGTGAGACCGATCAGCCCGAGATAGCGGGAGAGTTGGTCGAGAAACTGCCTCAACTGTGGCTGGGCAGCCCGATAGCTGGATACGCGAGCGGAATCCGCCACCAGCCGGCCTCGCAGCTCGGAGAGGAGCGGCTCCACCGGCATACTGGGAGGCACTTTCACAAGATAGCGTTCTCGCACTCGGCTTCCAGGCTTGATCAGCTCCGCCGCCTGCAATCCCTCCTGCGCAATCATCACCCGTGGGCCCAGGCTGAAGGCATTGGCCATTCGATCCGGCTCGGTCCTCACGATGCCGGTGATTAAAAACATCGCCTGACCGATCTTCAACTGGTCTCCAACCGAGAGACCCATCCTAATCAGCAGCGACTCTTGCACCACCGCTCCAAAACAGGAATACCCGCCACAGCGGCGCTCGTCCGGGTGCAGCAGGACATCGGGCGATTGCGCCGGATCGAGTCGGATCGCCCCGTACAAGGGATACGTCGATTCGACCGCTTTGAGTTCGATGATCTGGGTCGATTGGGTCACAGAGGACCCTCGTGTCGTGAGCGCGGCCATGGCCACGAGCTCGCTCACATGGGTGAAGGCCATGCCTCGTTCCCCCAGTGAGTGCAGCACTGCCTGTCCTGCAAGACTCAGGGGATGAGTCAGACGAATTTCGAGATCGCCTCCTAACAACCCCCGCGCTTCTTTTGTGACGGCGCGATCCACATTCGCGCCAAACAGCGACACTCCGACCAGGGCCCCCACGCCGATCGCGATACAGGCGAAGAAATAAAGAAAGTGCCGCCAGGCACCCCTGGTTTCACGCCAGGCCATTCTCAATATGAAGCGATTCACTGGAATGACTCTGCGACCCGATTGTCTGAGTCGGTGAGGGTATCGGATTCGATGCGGCCGTCGCGCAACGCGATCACGCGCTCCATCGAGGAAGCTATAGCTCGATCATGCGTGACCAGGACTAATGTTGTGCCGTAATCGCGATGGAGAGACAGGAGCAGATTCATCACTTGCTGTCCCGTGGCCGAATCCAGATTGCCGGTCGGTTCGTCGGCCAACAGAATCGGCGGGTGACAAGCGAACGCTCTGGCCACCGCCACTCGCTGCTGCTCGCCTCCCGACAGTTGGACGGGATAATGGTGCAGTCGATCACCCAGGCCGACGGCCCTCAACAGATCCGTCGCACGATCCTGCGCCCTACGCATTCCTGCCAACTCCAACGGCACCAGTACGTTCTCCAGGGCAGTAAGGGTGGGAATAAGGTGAAAGGACTGGAAGATGTATCCAATGTGATCGCGACGATACCGTGCTAAGGCACTCTCGCGCATCGTGGATATCTCTATTCCGTCCAGCTTGATGGAACCGGACGTCGGCCGATCCAGTCCGGCGATGAGGCCAAGCAAAGTGGACTTCCCGCTCCCGGATGGGCCGACGATGGCCACGCGTTGTTTATCAGGAATCTCAAGGGTGACACCATCGAGAATCGTGATCTGATGGCCTCCGCCAGCCAAGCGCATCGTCAAGTGAGAAAGGGTAATCATGTTGTTCGTCAAGCTCCCATAGTATCGTCCGCGTAACGCCTATATTATACTGGACGACGATGCATCACTTACGGATTCTCACAAAACTATTATCCTGCCTCTGCCTACCATTGATCATCCTCTGCGCTTGTGACCGCGGCGGTGCTCCCTCCTCTCCCTCCCCTTCTTCGAGCCCCCCTCGCGATGGCGTTGGACAACGACTGGGAATCGATGTCACGGCACAACCGGGCCGATCGAAAACTCAAGTATCCGCCGAGCGCCCACGCATCGTCGCCTTCGGCAACAGCCTGACGGCTGGCTTGGGTGTGGCACTGGATGAATCGTATCCCGCTCAACTGCAGCGAAAACTCGACGCCGCGGGGTATCCCTATCGGGTCGTGAACGCAGGAGTCAGCGGTGACACGTCGGCCGGAGGAATCCGGAGGGTCTCCTGGGTCCTGAACAGCAAGCCATCGATCGTCATTCTGGAACTAGGCGGCAACGATGGGCTCCGCGGCCTCAGCCTTCAAGAAACGAAAGCCAACCTCGAACGGATCATTCAACAACTCCAAAACGCCTCGGTCACCGTTGTGCTAGCCGGGATGAAACTCCCCCCTAATTATGGAAAGGAATATACTAGTGGATTTGAGGCGCTCTACCATGCCTTAGCGAAGCAATATCACCTTACGCTGATTCCATTTTTTCTCGATGGTGTGGCAACTTCGTCCTCGCTCAATCAGGCCGACGGCATTCATCCGACTGGAGAGGGCTATCGCCTGATTGTCGAGAAGGTCTTCCTAGCGCTTGAGCCACTGCTGGAGCGAGACCGGTGAAGGCGGTCCGTGGAGAGGGGAACAGGACAGGAATGGGTCCCTACCCAACAGAGAAGCACATCGGGCAGGGACCGAGTCCAACTGATAAATGGAATCGTGGCGTTAGGACTTCTTGAAGAATGAATCGTAGGCGCCGTAGGCCAGAATCAACCCGATCAATGTGTAATATATGCTAGAGATCCCGCTATAGTCCGGTGCTCCCTCGCCCTTCGGCTCATTCGCCAGAACGTAGGATACGCCAGTCAACAGAACCATACCCACTACCGCACCAGCCGCTGCACACATCTTTTTCATGACTCAATCCTCCCTTTCATCAATTGGACAAAACGAGGGCCGCAGTATACTGAAATCGGCTGGCCAACCGCAATGGCTCTTACAATGAGGATGGATGCTGGAAGGGGAAGCGGAATGGGATGGCTAGGAGGTGGCAGAGGTCTTGGTCAGCGCTTTCAATGCCGTCGAGACTTCCCTGAAAGAATGAGCGAGCTTGTCGAGTTGTGCCCCCTTTGACAACACCTCACCTGCGACAGACTTGAGTTGACTGTCATAGCTCCCGACCTCGGAGGCAACATCGGAAACCTTCGCGAGCATCTCTTTACAAGCAGTCAGTTCCTGCTGCAGTTGCTGAGAATTGGCTTGGGTGGCCTTGATCTCCTCCATGGAAGCTTGAAGCTGTTGCGTCAATCGGCCGACATAGGCTTCTCGGTCCCGCATATCGGATTCCAGGTTGATCCGTACTTCTTCGCTCTCGCGGCGGCGCTCCTCCAAATTGCGAATAGCCTGAAACCAGGGAGCGAGATCGCCGCGGAGCTCTGGCGAATCAGGCAAGGGTTGCCCACGTTCCAACGCCTTTATCGCGGGTTGCAGCCATTCGACGAACGCCATCACCTCGCCCAGCTTCAGGTCGGTCATCGAAGCGGGACTTGGCGAAGTCGCGCCATTACCATTCGGATGGGCCTCTGCACGCTGCGGGGCAGCGGACGGTTTCATCCTCCTCGGCTGACCACTCCTCGGCTGTGCCCAGCGATGGTACTCCAACAGGACCGCAATACAATGACGGCACATCGGCTCTTCCGGCAGCGAGCAGCTGCACTTTGAAATGAGATGCCCCTCCTTGAGACGGATCGTCTGTTCGTAGAGGCCGGAATTTCCGATGACGGCGGAGGAAATCTGGGCGTCATCGGCCTCGACGATCCGAACGCGATTTTCAGAGAGGTACTGATTGCCGATATGAAAGGCATTGCGATCAACCACCGCCTGAATCATCGGAGGATCCAAGAAGCTTAACCGCTCGGCGGAACAGGGAATCTTGTTTCGCATGCGCTGCGTGCCCAATCGCAAACAACTCCAACTAATGTTGCGGCGTAGTCTGAAACGGATAGGGGGAACTGTCAAGGGTTCATCGGTATTCTACAGGCGGTCCCGTCACCACTAGCCTCTTCTTTCGACACCAAGCCGCGCGCACCCATTGATTGCCCGGTGCCAGTTTGAGTGGATCTTGGAGACGCACCGCCTCCAGCAGAGCCACCGAGTCGTTCGCACTCCCTGAGCGGATTCGCTACCTGCACCACATGATTAGATCCGCGCATGGGACCCGTCGCAGAAGGGAGGCTTCTTCGTGTGCTTACAGCCACAGAACGCCATCCGTTTCCTTTCTTCAAAATGGACCTCCATCGGCGAAAACTCCGTCCCCGCGTGGGATCCATCGCAAAACGGTTGCATTTTCGATCGACCGCATTGACACCAATAGAGCGTTCCCGGACCGACTTCCTTCACGCAAGGGATTCTCTGAGCAATCACAGGTTTCTCTGACATGAACTCATCCTTAGCAGCTGTCGGCCAAAGGTGAGAGGGGAGCCAGAAGAATCAGTCAATCGCCAACCGCCCTCATCCTCTCGCTCCTCACCATTTCGTGAGACTATCGGCATCGGCGAGGCGGCCCTTGCGTACTGACCGGTGTCAACCACAGATAATCCGCAATCTTCTCATGGATCATGTCTTGTAATTCCTCGACGCGCCCCACCTCGAAAGAGGTCATATAGACGCTGACCTGACGGACCTGATTAGTCAAGCGGCGGGCCACTCGCTTCGGGACCGGAAGGTTGTACTGGATGTGTCCGCCCCCTGTATAGCTCACCAGCGGCCCAACCGTCGTATCGGTCCCCGACCGAATCTGGTTGAGGCGATGGACCAGCGTCTTGGCCATCCCTTCATCCCGAACCATGGAGGCTTCAAACATTGTCTGATAAAGGCTGTCAGCTCCGCCACCATGACAGGCCTGGAGTTGCTGAAGAATACGCGTTCGATAGATCGGATCATCGACAAAGGCTTCATCCTTCATGCCCCACTGCGCCATCATTGGGTCAGACTCCGCCTGAGCCAAACCGTTCTTGGCGACCATCCTCACCAACGCCTTCGGAGGATTCAAGGCATCGACAGCCCAATGTTGCTCTCTTGCCAACCGAACCAGCGGTTCATAATCCTCGTACGGACCACCCCAGTTCTGTTGCCACCGGACGGCCTCTAGGAATTCCTGGCGGTTCACTTCTGAACCGGAAAGATACTGATCCAATGCCGCCTGGCCATCCCAGCCGAACATTTCCATGGCCAAGACCGGTATACGCCCCCCCGCCTTCAGCCTCCGCAGCACCATCATTGCCGCATCTATATGAAATCGATTGTGATGTTCCTCGCCCAGATAAATGATGTCCTGCTGGAGCAACAACGCCGTCCACTGGTCGAGAGAGACCGGTCGACCCGTCGCCGTATCAATGATCTGCCATTCCTTAAACGGCGCATGAAGCCCGTCCCGTGAGGCGACAGAAGTTCTGGCGCCCTCTCCACTCGAGCAGGCCACGGTGATCCATAATGCCCCGACGACCAACAGCACCTTGTATGTGACGAGGATCGCTCGTGTAGCGAAGATCACTGGTGTCTTGCACATTAGCTCTACCTAACACAGGTCTCTCGGGGCGGCAAGACGGAAACCTTGACGCTCATGGACCAGGTCGTTATGCTGCCACACATTCACCAACTGACATCGACAGATCTACCATCATGCGCCACGCATCAACCGACTCATGAATTCCCCCGCACAGATCCTTGCAGACTTTCGCTCACAGGTCACCCAGCTCTTGCAGGAACGCGACAAGGAGTGGGAAGCCTCACGCAAACTAGTTGAGGCAAGACAGCTCACTGTGACGTTGAAACGGTTGATCGAAGAAGCTCACCGCGTCGATCTTCCCGTCATCATCCGTGATGCGATCACCCTGGCGTTGGGAAACACACAAGCCGAACGAATTCAGGATCTCCCCGGCCCCCGACTCAAAGAACTCACAGGGCTCCCCCCGACAAAGGCGGTGCGGGCCCTGTGTGTGTGGTTCGGCGTCGTTGAGGGCCCAACTTCCCAATGGCCAATGACCTCCCTGCGGAGCGAAGAAATTGAGGCGTTCGCCCACTCCCACTCCAATCCCTTTGACCTGCTGCTTGATGCAGACGTGGCCTCCCTGCTCGATTTGGGGGCCGGCGACCTCTCGTTTGCCACGGAGCTTGTCGAGCTATACGTCGCCCCCCTTCAACAGCGGCAGCGCGAATTGATTCTTCATAGCCTTGATCGGCTTCAGCCAGGCTCAAAGCTGGGGGGTCCGCTCCATCCTGAACGGGAGCGACTCAACGGCTTGCGGTCTCGGACTGGACTCTCATTTCAATTCTACGGGAACCAGGACATGTTCAACCTGGGCAACCTCGACAGGGCTGGGAAGCTCGCACCCCGCTATACACTCGTTAGCTGCTGGGCTCCCGCGACACCCACGTTTGCCTACGAACCGACCCGATTGTCCGATCAAATCATCACTCAAGAGCTCCACCGAACCAAAGGCACATTCCGGCAAACCCACTTTTCCGGCGAACCGGCTCTGGAGGTCCAGCATGGGGACCGCTTACTCCTCTTTCCGCCGTGGAAATTCGAGATACGAGGCCCCCTCGCCTTGCTCGACCTGCTGGCTCGCCGAGGATTTCTCTGTGTCCTCGGAGCGGTCGATACCCAGGTCTTCTGGGAAATCCTGGCACAACTCCTCGACGACGCCCGATATCGACCTGACAATCAGCCGTTCACGACAAACAATCTCCCGACGATTTTCGGCGAGATCTTCGAGCGGCTCTTGCGCCTTGGGCTTGGCGAGACCCTGAACCTGTCAGACTGCGGCACGTTACGCAGACAGATTCCACGAGTCCTCCCCCCTCACCCGACGCAGGACCCCGCCTATCGTTTCCGCTCCGTTCAGATTCGCCGTGGAGCCGTCTTTCCAGGAATTCCCGCCAGCAGCACCGCTAGACGGTTTTCTGACATGGTCGAAGAAAGCCCTCCTTGGATGCTGATCCTCGTGCCGGAATAGACTAGAACCGGAACAGCCCCACCGGCGCAATTCCCTACGAGTCGCCCTCGCCAGACTCGTTGATGCAAAAACTCACGTGAAAATTGACCGTCTCCAGACCCTTTGTTAGACTTCGATCGTGTCAGATCACCATGCACTCCTGAACCACCAGGACCACTAATCCCAACATGAGTTCAGCTCACACCATCCGGGCGATCCAGGACAACATTGCTCTGGTCATCAAGGGGAAATCCCATGTCATCGAGATGACGGTGGTCTGCCTTCTGGCTCGAGGCCATCTTCTGCTCGAAGATGTTCCTGGAGTTGGCAAAACCACGCTGGCACACAGCTTGGCCCGATCGCTAGACTGTTCGTTCAAGCGCATTCAATTCACCAGCGATCTCTTGCCTTCCGACATCGTCGGCATCTCCATGTTTAACCGGCAAAAGCAGGGGTTTGAGTTCATACCGGGTCCGATCTTCGCCAACATCGTGCTGGCGGACGAGATCAATCGCACCACGCCGAAGACCCAGAGCAGTCTCCTGGAAGCGATGAGTGAAGCACAGATTTCCGTCGATAATCAGACGCATCCGCTTGAGCAACCCTTTATGGTTATCGCCACGCAGAACCCTGCAGAATATCACGGGACGTTCCCCCTTCCGGAATCCCAGCTCGACCGATTTCTGATGCGCCTCTGTATTGGATATCCCACGCTCGAGGAAGAGAGGAAAGTGCTCGACCGCCCCCATTCGTTGCATCCCGCTGAAACACTGGAAGCTGTAATGTCGGCTCACGAATTATTGGCACTGCAAACCCGCGTGGATCAAGTCCACATGGAAGAGAGCTTGACGGACTACCTGCTCGCGATCGTGCAAGCGACCCGTCAGAGCGAGCTCTTATCCCTGGGGGTCAGCACACGTGGAGCGCTGGCGCTGAGCAAAGCTGCCAAGGCATTGGCGGTCGTCCGCGGACGAGACTATTGCCTTCCCGACGACATCAAGGAATTGGCGCCGATCGTGCTGTCTCATCGCGTTATGCTGAACCGGACCCATGGGATGCGGACACAGAGCTTCGAACAGGCGGAGCGGATGGTGCTCGACATCGTCGAAACTGTTCCCGTCCCTGTCTAGCCAGTCACGGATGGGCACCTCGGACAACCGGATCAGCTACGAGCGTGATGCACCCACTCCTCAATCTCAGTGCCTCCCAAGCCTTCTCCTTCGTCCGGGGCATGTCCCGACGGCGGTCGATTCGTCTCACGTCTGAAGGAGCCAGGTACCTTCTCTTCACATTCGGAATCGGGCTCGCCGCCATTAACACCGGCAACAATCTGTTCTACTTACTCCTCGCGATGATGCTTAGCCTCATCGTGATCTCCGGATTGCTCTCGGAGCACTGTCTTCGGCGATTGGAATTTCATCGGCATGTGCCCGATCTCATCATAGCCAACGAGCCGATCACCCTCACACTCTCGGTCGCCAACAGGAACCGGCACCTCCCGAGCTTTTCCTTGCGTCTACTCGATGTCGTCGAAGGCCAAGATGTCGACCGAGGTCTCGCTATTCATTTCCTGCCCCCACAGAGTTCCATGCTCCTGTCCTATCCACTCCTTGCCACAAAACGGGGCTGGATCAAGTTCGAAGGTATCCGGGCTCAAACGCTGTTCCCCTTTGGATTGTTTCTCAAGAAAGGGCTCTACTCCACGGAAGCGCATCTGCTCGTCAGTCCTCCCATCAAGCCGCTCGCCTTGCGATTCGTGGATGAATTGGTCAGCGAAGGGCAAGGGGAATCCCTTCCACGACGAGGACATGGGACCCAACTTTACAACCTCCGCCTGTACCAACCAGGAGATGACTCGCGAGCCATCCATTGGATGACGACCGCCCGTACTTCCCAGCTGATCGTACGGGAAACCGAAGCGGAGGATCAGCGACGCATCACGGTCGTCCTCTCGATCATGGCCCCCGTAGAACGCGAGCCCCTATTCGAACGAAGCGTGACGTTCGTGGCATCACTCCTCTGGCAACTGACGGAGAGAGCCTACCCTGTGCGCCTCATCGCAGGGACAGTTGACTCAGGGCTCGGGTCAGGACCCGGTCATCTCTTGGCGATGCTGCGCCTATTGGCGTTATGCAAACGTCAGCCACCTGAAACCAGTGGAGTCCGCCATCAGAGCGAGCCCCCCCCGCTCACCCACGTGGGCGAGCGGGGCTACACGGTGGCGGTCATACCCTGGTCGGACCAGGCGGCACCCACACACGCGGTGCAAGCTGATCGGGTGCTCCATGCTACACAGCTAGAAGAATTGACTCATGCCTTTTGATCAGGCCTTTGCCCTCAGCTCCGTCCTTCTCGCCACCATAGCCTTCAGCGGACTCGTGCTTGCGCAGAGCGTCCCGCTCTGGCTCGCCCTCCCCACAGCGATCATCCTCATCGTCTCGCTGCTTCACGCAGGAGGGGTCCTTTTCGTTCGACAGGCTCTGGCAAAGGTCTCCGTCTCATCAACCCTATGGAATTTCCTCTTGATCGGCGCCTTTGTTGTATTTCTGATCGATCTCACGGTGATATCACGAGACCTCCTCCCGGCTGGTATCCGCTTTTTGGTCATGCTGCTCTGCATCAAATTGCTCACCCTTCAACAGCGGCGTGATTACCGGCACCTCTACGCCATCAGTCTCATGGCGATCCTGGCTTCCGGGGCACTCACGACCGATGCGTGGTATGTCCCAATTTTTCTATTGTATCTGCTCGCGACTGTCTGGACACTCTTGCTGTATCACTTGACCCAAGAGACGGCCGAAACCCCTGCCGTCGTCATACCCACGAGCAAGTCTGCCCGTCACACGACATTCCCGAGCCGCGTCACTCACCGCTTTCTTTGGTTGACGAACGGAACCGCCATCCTGACGGTGGCCCTGACGGTCGCCATTTTCTTCCTCATCCCTCGCATTGGTGCAGGCGTGCTGCAGAAGACGAGCGGGGAGGCACTGCGGACGACGGGGTTTTCCGATCGGGTCGACCTGGGAACGATCGGGTCAGTCAAACAAGATCCTCAAATCGTCATGCGGGTTGAATTACCGGACCAACCCGTTGTCGAAAAGGATCGCCTCTACCTGAGAGGCCTCGCCTACGATCAGTACAATGGACGATCATGGAGCCACAGCGGAACACGCCGGCGCTCGTTGAGTCTCGTGGCTGAGGGAACATTCCTCGCTCGCCCAGCCGGCAGCCGTCCTCCAGGCAGTCTGTCCATGCCGATCCGCCAAGATATCCTGCTGGAAACGCTCGATACCTCAGTCCTATTTGCCGCGCCATTCGCTGAGCTCGTGAACGGCGAGTTTCTCACCATACAGGCCGATGCCATGAGCGGGCTCCACCTGCCATTTCTTCCTTCTTCCCGCATTCGATACTCCGTCACCTCTCAAATCCCGCAGCTCGTCGCAGACGAACGAACCGCGTCGGTCCTGGCTTACTCCGACTCAATCCGTTCACACTACCTTCAAGTTCCCATGGGTTCGCAACAGGTTGCAGACTTGGCGCATCGCGTCACCCAGCAGGCGACGACTCCTTTCGGACAAACGTTGGCGATCCAGCAACATCTCTTGGAAAACTATCGCTATAGCCTTGAAGCCGACACGTCCACGCTTAGTCATCCGCTTGAGGAATTTCTTTTTACACGCAAAACCGGGTATTGCGAACATTACGCAACCGCCATGGTCGTGATGTTACGGACCATAGGGATTCCCGCTCGACTGGTGACAGGATTCCTGGCCACGGAATGGAACGAATACGGGGGCTATTTCACCGTGCGCCAGCGGGATGCCCATGCCTGGGTCGAGGTCTACTTTCCTCGCTCAGGCTGGATCACCATGGATCCCACCCCCACCGCCAGCGCAGCAGCCGCCACATCTCGCTGGGATTCCCTCAGCCGACTTGGGGAATCCTTTCAATTACAGTGGGATCGCTTGTTCGTCCGTTATAGCGCGAAGGATCAACTTGCAGCCGTTCATGGAGTAAGAGAAGGCGGTGATGCGTTGCGTGAGAGAGTGAGTCGCTGGGTTTCGTCGCTGAGTACCTCGATTAGCCAGGTCCTCAACAGGCTGACGCATATGACCCGAGCGTTCCAGCCTGGCATGCTGGGACTCATCACGGGAGTGGTGGTGGTCGGCCTGGCCTTGCTGCTCCTTAACCTCCGGGATAGGATAGGGCTGTGGGCCACCGCTCATCTTCCGACATCGCACCCGCAGCTTGCGATCGTCCAACTCTATTCGCGCATGCTTCACACAGTAGAGAAACACGGCGTGAGTAAACCTTCAGCTGCCACACCCAATGAATTTGCCAGACTGGTTGAACAGGAATGGAAAGCGGCCGGTCCAATGGTAGCGGACGTGACCGCCCTCTACCATCAGGGACGATTTAGCCGAACCCCGCTCACTTCGGACGAACTCTCTCGTGCAGCTAAACAGGTGGGGCGATTACAATCCCTCACACACAAAGCCCGCTAACCATCCAAGCGCTGCATTATTCCTGTCCCGTCCGGACGTGGCCAGGACCGCAACCACTCCACATTGCCCCCAGTCAGCACCACGCCGACCCGCTTGCCGACGAGTTGAGGTTCATGCCTGAGCAGCGGAACCAACGCCACCGCACTCGAGGGCTCGATCACAAGCTTGAGTCGTTCATAGGCGAATTGCATCGCCTGTACAATTTCCTCTTCTCCCACCACAAAGAACCCCGTCACGTGCCGACGGAGAATCGGGAGGGTCAGCTCCTCAAGACTTGTTCGAAGGCCGTCGCCTAGCGTGTTCGGGGTGGGCATGGGAACGATACGGTTCTGCTTAACCGAGTCCATCGCATCCAAGGCGCCGGCCGGCTCACATGCAAAGATGGCTATGCTTGGTCGGAGGGCCTGTGCCGCGAGACAAAGACCGGAAAGCAAGCCTACCACCGCCAACTGGAGCTAGCACGATGTCGAGACCGGCAACTTGCTCGACAAACTCGACCATTACCGTCCCTTGACCGGCTATCACGAACGGATCGTTAAACGGGTGGACCACGACCGCCTGATAGTCACCCGCGAGTTCGCGCAACTTTGCATCAGCACGGCTTCGATCTTCGACCACATGCACCTGAGCCCCATAGCTCAGAACCGCACGATGTTTCATGACAGACAATGGTTTGGGCATCATGACATGCGCGGTGGCTCCCTGAAGACGACAAGCCAGCGCAAGTCCTTGCCCATGATTCCCTGATGAAACCGTCGCAAACACACGAGACGGCTGCGAGGACATCAACTGGGCGATCGCGTGGTATGCCCCGCGAAATTTGAAAGCGCCGACGCGCTGGAAGTTCTCACACTTGAGGAAAACCCACGCACCTGATAGCGAATCAAGCTGATGACTGGTCAGCACTGGGGTGTAGTGCGCAACGCCATGCAGAATACGAACGGCCTCTTCGACTAATGCAAGGGTTACGTCAATCATGTCTGTGATCTGCACGACCTGCTGAGGATGACACTCCGACCGGGAAACGGGGCAGTGGTCCTCATCGTGCGAGGGGAGAGGAAGGCATCTGGAGAAGAAGACTGAATATTGGAGCGGGAAACGGGATTTGAACCCGCGACCCTCGCCTTGGCAATTCGGAAAGTAGAACTAACTAGAAGGCTTGATCGGAGCTTGGTTTCCCCACTTTTCTCTGATTAGTCAGCATGTTTAGGAAATTCTATTCAGTCCAGTATGTCTATAGAGAGCTGCTTTTATCTAAGAGTTTCATCACAAATTTAGCACAAACATTTTTGATCGTTCCAACTGCCCGGTAGGGGCAAGGGCGGCGTTGTTAAAACAACATGAGGCTAAGGTGATTGTCCTACCCTAGTTTGAAATGCCTCACCTACACGCTGATTACTCTAGGATTCATCGTCTTCAACGGAATTATTATTGGCAACGAGGAGATTTCTGATCGCAGCCCATTTGTCCTTAAGTTCAATCAGTCTCTCCTTACTATAACGAGCCAGTGTGATTTGACTATTGGCGCAGAGGTTGGCGAGCAATTTACCCTCCTGGTCAAAACTCCCTTGAACAACCTTTTCTTCAACTCGTTGTCGTGCTAGACCAGCCAGCATGTCGGCGGCTTGGAGCGGGACAAATCGTGTTTTATCTTCAAAAGAAATGTCTTTAAATATCTCGCCCCACCCACGATGTTTAATCAGTTCGTTATAGTGCTCAATCGCCCGGCTATCCATGTCGTGGTTACGGTCAAATACGCAACTAATTTGTTCCCCGCGCGGCAATTTAACGTATTTAACAATGTCTTCCAGGACGCCTTGTTGCAAAAACACATACCAGCTGCGCCGCTTTAACTTTTTGGTGGCGAAGAAAGGAACGACTACCTCATTCCAGTCTTTAACAACAACAGAATGGGCAGAGCCAAGAATAATTGCATTCTTGGTAATAGCAGCCAAGTCTGATGTGAAGCTGATGCGATTGTCTTCGCTCCAATTGTCGTAGGGAGGCTTACGACGATTGTAGTCAGTTAAATGGAAAAATGGCACTTTGTGCCGTCTAAGAATTCTCTTCCATGAGGATTCAAATTTTTCCCATTTTTTTGCTGGAGCCACGAACCCAGCAAGTGTCACCACTTCCTTGTCCGAGGGATTGCCACTTTCATCAAAAAAAGCGATATACATAGCGAGCTACTTTTCCTGGAGGAACATGGATAAGGAAACCCGTCACTCACCCCATTTTCTTCAATTGCGTAAGCTGATGATCAAAGGTCTGGTCTCCCAATAAAGCCTTTGGCTTCATCGCTTTCTGCAGGCGAACCGCTTTTATATCTTTTCTAAGTGCTCTATTGTTTCCCGCCGTTCAACCCTCCTACTGGCACAATTTCAGCACAGCTTCATAGAAACGGACCGCCTGCGAAAGTTCCGGCTCTCGCTCACGGGAGCGGGTGTACTGATTGTCAATTTCGCACCGCTTAAGATGCAGAATAACGTCTAACCTATAAAGAAGAGTTCCAGGACGAAGTCATTGTTCTGCTTTTTCCAGGAAAGAATTTGTGGAAGAGATGGCGAAGCGGAAAAGCGAATGTGTGTGAAGGTGGGGCTATACTCGATTAACGAGTTCTAGGTTTGTTAGTCGGAAGGTCATTGCCTTACGACTGACTCCGTACTTGCCTGCAAGTTCCTTGATACCCAACTCATTCTCACAATCCATTTCAGAGTCAGCTAAATCATTCTTTAACATTGCCTCAGGCATTAGGAGTGCGGCCGCGAAGGTATTTGCTTCGATTTCTTCTGGATCAATTGCTTGTGAAGAAATGTCATCTCGCATTTTCACTAGAAATTGTTTGTCAATGTGAACTTGGTCGCTCTTGTGAAGAACAACGTGTCCAATTTCATGAGCAATTGAAAATCTTTGCCTGTTGGGATGGTGCGTCGAATTAATTCCAATAACGATGCGAC
>JAGXAR010000109.1 GCA_018971525.1 Nitrospirota bacterium | reverse complement strand
AGCCCTGGACCACCGGCACACCACCATCCTTCATGCGACAACAAGCGAAGAGGGTCTGCGCATCCTGAAAGACCACGCCGACTTGGCGCTCGTCGTGTGTGACGAGAGCGACGGCCGGATTGCGAGCGGGACGGTCCTGTCTCAGGCAAGACGCAGCACTCACAATCTCCCTGTGATCATCCTTGGAACAGACGGATCAGCAAAAGCCGCGGTCGAAGCGTTACACCGTGGCGCCACAGATTACCTCGCACAACCGGTCACCGCGAAAGATCTCCAGACTGCCATCCACAGGACTCATGTCTTCGAAGCGCCGGAGCCCCCACCAAGGGAAGAGCGTTCCTCAGCATTCGACCAGATTGTCAGCCGGTCGCCTCAGATGAAACTGCTGAAACATCTGGCAGCCGAAGTCGCCCAAACCGATGCAACCGTCCTCATCACCGGCGATAGCGGCACCGGCAAGGAACTCTTTGCCCATGCGATCCATGCCGCCAGCCCTCGGTCCAAGGGCCCCTTCGTGGCGCTCAATTGTGCCGGCATTCCCGAGCACCTCCTCGAATCGGAATTGTTCGGCTATCAGCGCGGCGCCTTTACCGATGCGAAGCAGACCAAACCGGGACGATTCCAACTCGCAGAGGGCGGCACGCTCTTTCTCGACGAAATCGGTGAGATGAGTTCGTCCGCGCAGGCGAAGCTCTTACGCGTCCTGGAGAGCCGCCAGGTCGATCCGCTGGGCGACACGCGCAGCATCCACGTCAACATCCGCGTGATTGCTGCCACCAACGAAGATTTGCCGGCGCAGATCAAAGCAGGGCGATTCCGCCTGGACCTCTACTATCGGCTGAACGTCTATCAACTGCGCATCCCGCCGCTCCGCGAACGACCGGAAGACATCGAGCCGATTCTGACATCGTTCCTGGACGCCGCCCGACGGGATCATGGCTGCCGCATCAAGGGCATCACCCCGGTTGCTCTAACCATATTGCAGGGCCACGACTGGCCCGGCAACGTACGGGAGTTGCACAACGTGGTCGAAGGGCTCACCATTACCTGCAAGGACGAGATGATCCAGCCGGACCATCTCCCAGCCATCGTGCGAGGCCCTGGTTCGGCAGGATCGAACGGAGAAAGCGAGAAAACGTCGCTCCTCGCCTTCGGCCTCTCCGTTCCAGATATGGAAAGGAAAATGCTGCAAGAAGCGCTGCAGCGCGCCGGCGGCAATATTTCCGAAGCAAGCAGGCTCCTCAAGATCACCCGCAATACACTCCGATATCGCATGGCAAAGTACCACCTCTAACCGGCTGTTGAAAAAGTCCGCCAGCTTCGTTCTCAGCTCGCAAGAATCCTCAACGTACCCCTGAGGGTACGCCTCCGGTTCTTGCTCCGCCTGCGGCCTTGCTGGACGATCTTTTTGAACAGCCTGCGGGAGAAAATGCTGAAACAAGCCCCCACCTTCGTTCTCGACTCGACAGAATCCTCAACGTAGCCATGAGGCTACGCCTCCGGTTCTGTCTCCCCTGCGGTCTCGTTTGGGAAAAGGCGCGTCTCGGCGCGCCAGGGTTGGGCGGGTAAGAAGTCTGACCTGTTTGAACATCCCCATCAGAACATTTTGACTTCAGCACGCGTACTGACCGACAGAAAAGTCAGTCATAGCCCACAGCCAAAACGCATGGTAGATACTCGTCCACCCATGCGCAGAGCGGCCCTATGGTATCAAGTCAAACATCGACCCCATTGCACAACTGTCTGTGTTTACAAGAGTTGGGGTAACTGACAAAATGGACACGTTTAGCCCAAAGATGCGTTCAATGACGAGGCACATTTCTGCCTGGGCGACATCCACGTGGTTTCAGGGTAGTCCTATGGCCAGGAACAGCCATGAAATGAACCATAAATGAACCATCGTGATCGACAGATCCTTTGCGGATTATTCCTTTCCAAGTTCGATCAGGAGGGTCTGGCGTACCTTGGGTTCGAAGGATTCACCGAGGCATTCAATACCCTCGGATACAGTCTGCAGGCGCGGCCAGCATCCATAAAGAACTACCGCGATGAGTTTGACCCTTACTTCCCAAACCCCAGAAAGGGGTGGCATAAGCGTCCCTTGCGAGCGCATTGCCAACACGTGCTGAATGCCTACAAAGACGCTGACATTGAGCAAATAGGCGAACTAATCAAAGATTTCTTGATGCCCATCAGAGAGGTAGAGTCTATACCAGAAGTCAAACGGGTCTTGAACATTCACGATGCAGACGCTTCCTCCTCATTTGCCAAGAGGCTCATTACAGGAAAGGCCGCAGAAGAGTACTTTGCAGCAAATTATTCTGCGATGCAGGAATTCTCTGGTCTGACGCTGACCAATACCACCGGTTGGGGGTGCGGTTTCGACTTCAAACTTGCGCATCCGGGCAGCGAGTCATTCTGCGCTGTCGAGGTCAAAGGACTGCGCACAAGGTGCGGGCAAATTCAGTTAACGGAGCTTGAACACGATATGGCGGAGGCGCTTCGCGAGAGATACTTCCTGGTGCTTGTCCGCAATTTCGTGGAGGAACCTTTCCACACGGTGATCAACAATCCGACGGATTGTGCGATCAAGTTTACGAAGGTCGAACGAAAGGAGATACGACTCTCATGGACCGCAAACGTCGGCGAATGATCGAGGGGCGCTTATTTCTATTCTCACTACCAAGGGGTGCAGACAAGACAGCAATTTCGCTAGCTATTACGAAAGCCCTTGAGACAACAAAATGTGGTCGCGTGCTAGGTTCCGGCACATCAATTACGAACGACGGCACAGTTGCCATTGAGATCGGCGCATATGACCGCGATGCGGCCAATGATGCAATATCACGCGTATGCAGAAGACGGAAATGCCAAGACTTCGAGGTTGCGTGGGATTAGCTAGATAGCATCAAACGCACAGTAAGCATGGCGTGTATGCCTTCTACGATTACGATGGCGAGCCTATATACGTCGGTCAAACCGAAGAGAAGCTAAGTGGTCGCGTTAGCAGGCATCTAACAAATCACAGAACTGATGCTGTTGCCATGAACGTCCTTGATCCCTTCGAAGTGGCCTATATCGAAGTGTGGCCACTCGATAATCTGGCGGGCAAAGCACCCCAAAATGGCATGAGGGCACTTCTGAATCGGGCAGAATACACGGTCTTTCAGAAGGTATTGCGGGAGTCTGCGCTTGGTGCTGTCCTCAATGAAAAGGAGATGGCACAGCAAATCGAAATTGAATTGCCGCAATCGTTCAAGAAACGGATTATTCCAGACGCCATCTACACGCAACGCAAGCACCCCGACGTGAGAATTGCTCGACGAGCAACAACAATCGCTAATCTTGCCCGAGTAATTAGCGAGCGCGATGTTTCAGATGGGCTTCGCCGAACACTTCTCACTCAAGCACGAAGGCTTGAGCGCCTGGCCGGGCAGCGTGTGCAGGAGCTTGGAATCACGGCTGACTTAAAAAATGAAAAGCCCAGGAGGGCTTGAGGGGCCGCAACTGTCTTGACTGTCACGCGCGCTGAGGCTCTTCCGTCCGCCAGCGCATCCATTCGTACTCTCTTCCCCATTTCAATGCCCAGCCAATCAAGGGCGTGAGGAACTTTTGCCTGCAGCCATCGGACGAGCCCCTTTCGATTCACACTATTTATCTCTGGAGGAGTGGCCAAGGCTGCCCTTTACTGCGCGCATCGAACGAGCACAGTTTCATCGTGCGCGTTCTGCGAGCAAGAAGGGCAGCCTGGCCGCTCCCTCCCCATCCTTCTTAAGCCGCGCGTTGCGCGAGCACAGAAGATCATCAGGCTCCATCCCCTTCTCACCCTCCTGCTGGATCAGATCGGGAAAACGATATGTCGTGCGGAAAACCTAGGATGCGGAAGAACACTGTTGCACGGGAGAACTTCGACGGGCCGCACGTGTGGCGTGACAGGAAAGCCCTCCCGCAGGATGCTCAAAAAGGCCGTCCAGCAAGGCCGCAGGCGAGTCGAAACCGGAGGCGTACCCTCTGGGGTACGTTGAGGATTTCGATGAACCGAGAACGCTGCTGGCAGGCTTTTTCAGCATCCTGCTAGTGAGCGCTCATCCGCCTATCGTGAGCACTACGCGGAATCGTGCCTTGCCGCTCATCATACGATCGTAGGCAGCAGCCGCTTGTTCGAGCAGGAAGGTCTCGACCATGGGCCGAATGCCCGTCAGCGCACAAAAGTTGAGCGTGTCTTCCGAATCTTTGGCGGTTCCTGATGGCCAGCCTTGAATCGACCGGCGGGCGCCGATGAGTTGAATAGGCGTGACCGTAATGGGGTCGGCCGATGCGCCCACGACCAGCAGTTTGCCACCGACACCGAGTCCATCGATCAGCTCCGACATTGATTTACTGTTCGGCGCGGTTGCCAGGATGACCGAGGCGCCGCCCATCTTGGTCAATTCGATAGCCGCATTGGTCTTCTCAGTGTCGAGGTAACGAGCGGCGCCCAATTTCAGCGCCAAGGGCTCCTTGTCCTGCCCACGGCTTATTGCCACGGTGCGATAGCCCATCTTGCTGGCAAACTGAACGCCGAGATGTCCCAGTCCGCCCAGACCCTGCACCGCCACCAGATCGCCCGCCTTCGCTCCGCTGTGGCGCAAACTGTTGAAGGTCGTGACACCAGCGCAGAGGATCGGCGCCGCCTCAACCGGCGAGAGAGCGTCCGGAATAGCAGCCACTGCTTCGCTCCGGGCAATCATGTATTGGGCATACCCGCCGTCTTCCTGGAATCCCGTGACCTGAAAATTCTGACAACCCATGAAATCTCCGCGCCGACAAGGGACGCAATGTCCGCAATGTCCGCCGTGCCACCCCACGCCGACCCGCTGGCCCTTCTTCCAAATCGTCACGCCTGATCCAACCGCATCGATCACACCGGCGACCTCGTGCCCCGTCACTCGTGGGTAATGCAGCCCCGGCCAGTGCCCTTCCTTCACAAAGACGTCACTATGGCAGACGCCGCAAGCCTGTATCCTGATGCGGACGGTGTGAGGCCCCGGTTCCGGCACTGGACGATTCACTGTTTCGAACGCGCCGCCCGGACCGCTCACTTGCACCGCAGTCATCTGTGACATGACCGGCCTCCTTGGGTTGGATTACATGTGAATATGGAAAGCCTAGTCCTCTGAGAGCGTTGAGGGCAAGTTGGCTGGGAATAAGTCAATGGTGTTAGCCATCATTTCGCTGGGGCCACCCAACAATCCTTCCGTGCTCACCCATTCTCTCTTTAGAAATAGGGCTGATTGATCTCCCACTGCACGCGTCCGACGAGGAGCAAATGTGATCTATCCGATATATAATGTGATGGAGTAACCAAGGTGCCGAGGTCTTACGAACCCGAGGCGCTTATGAAACCGACGACGCCTACTCCCCTCGTTCTCTCCGATTACCAGATCTCGCCTGAACAGGGGTTTCTCCCCCGAGATCCTCAAGAACACCTGCCTGACTGCTCCACACTGAATCACCTCGGGCACGAGCTGCCGAAATTGCTCAGTGCCCGCATGGTCCGGCAGTTCATCGACGAGCAGCCCACGCTGCTTCCCTCCGTTCCTCCCACGTGGCGGCTCGAGGACTATCGGGCCGCGATGCGCATTCTCTCGTTTGCCGGCCACGCCTATGTGTGGGAAGTGCCGGACCAGCCGGCCGGTACGTTGCCGCCCCAACTGGCTCAGCCTTGGCATCAGATCGCCAAGCACCTCGGCCGTCCGCCGGTGCTCTCCTACGCCTCCTATGCCCTCGACAATTGGCGGCGACTCGATCCTGCCAAGCCCGTTCGGCTCGACAACATCGTCTTGCTGCAGAATTTTCTCGGCGGTCTCGACGAAGAGTGGTTTGTCGTGGTTCACATCCAGATCGAGCGGGAAGCAGGGTCCGGGCTCGCCGGGCTCGCACGGGCGCTGAACGGCGCCGTCGCGGACAAGGCAGATGAGGCGTTGCTCGGGCTCGCATCGTTGGCGCGGGCGCAAGAGGCGATGTGCAACACGTTGCTCAGGATGAAAGAACGCTGCGATCCCTATGTGTACTATACCCGCGTGCGGCCCTACATCCACGGCTGGAACAATAACCCTGCGCTTCCCAACGGCCTGAGGTACGAGGGGATCGCGGCTTACGGGGAACGCCCGCAACAATTCCGCGGTGAGACCGGCGCTCAAAGCTCTATTGTGCCCTGCCTCGATGCCGGGCTGGGAATCGCCCATGCGCCGGACCCGTTAACCCGGTACCTGCAAGAGATGCGCGACTACATGCCTCCGCGCCACCGGACATTCATACAGGCTCTGGAAGAAACCAAGGACAACCGGAGCCGACCGGTACTCTCCGGTTATGTTCGCGATCACAAAATTCTCCGTTCCGATCTCTGGACAGCCTACTGCACCTGCGTCGATCTGCTCGTGCAGTTTCGCGACATTCACATCGGCTATGCCGATAGCTACATTCACCGGCAACATCAGTCCCTCGCGAGCAATCCCACTGCCGTCGGGACAGGCGGGACGCCGTTCATGCCATATCTCCAAAAACATCTGGATGAAACGAAGCAGGCGATCGTCGAGTAGCGCGACCTATCGGAAGAGGCGAGCAGGGATAGCGATCCCCCTACGTTCGCAGAAGGAGGCACAAGATGTCAGTCATGTGTTCCATGGCGGTCTGCAAAGCCCAAGAAGGTCTGTGCGGGCACGAGAAGGTGATGCTCAGCGTCGCCCTGCTCGCAGCTATCGGCTTTGGCACCTATTTTCTGATTGGCTGACCTGAGCCGGACAACTTTCGTTCGTCTGGCCTTTTTGGGCCAAGGTGTGGGCGTGTGCCACGCTCTGTGACGCTCCATCAGGCAAACGACCACAACCTATGCGCCTCTTCCGACCTCGCTCGTTTTTCTCTTCACAGTGTAGCCTGGTCGATGCTCAAGTGTGCCCATCGAACGAACACCTTCTGATTCTCACTACTTATCGCTAGAGGAGTGGCCAAGGCTGCCCTTTACTGCGCGCATCGAACGAGCACAGTTTCATCGTGCGCGTTCTGCGAGCAAGAAGGACATCTGGCCGCTCCCTTTCTGTTTTTAGCGCAACGTCGCGATCGTCACACCATCCCCGCCTTCTGCACGATCACCAGGTCGGGTGCCGGCGACATACGGGGAGTCTTTCAAATACTCTCGCAGCGTGGCTTTGAGTTTCCCGGTGCCATGGCCATGAATGATTCGCAGAAACGGCGCGCCGGACAGCGTCGCGCGATCCAGCGCCGCGACCACGTCATTCAACGCCTCGTCCGCCGCCTTCCCTCGAACATCCACGACCGTCTGTTCATCCAACCCCAGCCCTCCGCCTGACGGGAACCGGCGGGGGCTCGATGGTGGAGCCGGCTTCGACGGTGCTGCCTGCCCCCGTGCGAGGCCCACGAGGTTCGCCACTGTGGCCAGCAGTTCCCCCTCCCCCACCTTCACCCTCACGCGCTTCTTCCCCTGCGGTGCTTCGAGGAGCGTACCGGTCATGCCGAGCCCGCTGATCTCCACCTGATCTCCCACCCCCAACTGCGCAAGCGGAATCGGCGTGCCGGGCGGGGACAATTCGGCTCTCGTCTTCGCCTCAAGCTCGAACAATCGTTGCTTTGCCGCTTTTGCCTTATTCAACTTTTGCTCGCCCTTGACGGCATCGACCGTGGCCTGCACTTCCGCCCGCGCGCGGCTGAACTGCTCGCTGAGTTTTCGCTTGAGGCCCTTCTGCGCTTCCCGTTCCATCTCTTCCAGGTGAGCCAGCTGGGCCTTTGCCCGCTGTTCTGCCTGTTCCGCTTCCCGTCTGGCCTCGACCGCCCGCGCCAGATCGTCGGTCAATTTCCGCTGCGTGGCTTGCAAGTCGTGCAACATCGCTTCCATGACCCGCTCGTCTTTCTGGAGCTTCTGCCTCGCCTCATCCAGCAAGGCCCAATCCATGCCTAGCCGACCGGCAATCTCCAGCGCGGACGACCCGCCCGGCACACCCATGAAGAGCCGATAGGTCGGCGAGAGCGTCGCCACATCAAATTCGACCGCGGCGTTCGCGAAGCCTGGCATCGTGTGGGCCAAGGCCTTCAGAGACCCGTAGTGGGTGGTCGCGACGACTTTCATCCCCAGCGTCGCCAGCCGACAGAGCAAGGCTTCGGCCAGGGCCGCGCCTTCTGTCGGATCGGTCGAGGTGACCGGTTCATCGAGGAGGACCAGCCATTGCCGCGGTTCGGCCTGTTCGTCGCCTCTGCGCTGGCAGTCCGTTTCATCGAGCAACTGAATCACCTGGGTCATGTGCGCGGAAAAGCTGGACAGGTCGCGGGCCAGGTCTTGGGCGTCGCCGATATCGGCATAGACGTCGGAAAAGAACGCCATCTCGGATTCCGCGTCGCAAGGCAGGTGCAGTCCGGCCCGGACCATCAAGGCAAAGAGCCCGACGATCTTGAGCGTCACGGTCTTCCCGCCCGTATTGGGACCGGATATCACGAGCACCTGGATCGATTCATCCAAGAGAATATCGTTGGCGACCACCTGCTCTTTCGACAACACGAGCAGCGGATGTCTGGCCTGCAGCAGCCGCACGCGTCCTTCAGCGTTGAGCTCGACAGGATGCGCCTTCAGCTGGCGGCCGAACGAGGCTCGCGCTGCAATACCATCCAACTCAGCCAGCGCGTCGAGCCCCGCCAGCACGACCTCGGCTTGTGCGGCCACCAGAGCAGATAACTCACGGAGGATGCGCCGCACTTCCCGTTCGATCTCCAGATCCGCCACCTTGATCGAATTGTTCAGCTCGACCAGCTCGCGCGGCTCGATAAACACCGTGGCTCCGCTGGCCGAGACGTCATGCACGATCCCTGGCACCCGTCCCCGCATGTCGGTTTTGACCGGAATGACATATCGGCCTTCTCGCTGGGCGAAATAGTGTTCCTGTAGAATTTCCTCAAAGCGGCGCGAGTGGAGCATCTGATCCAGCTGATGCCGCATCTGCTGTTTGAGCCCCTGTGCCTGATGGGTCAAGCGCCGCAACTCCGGCGTGGCCGACTCCTTAATCGAGCCATCCTGGTGGATCGCCGTATCCAGCGCGGCTTTCACGGGGCGCAGTTCCCCCACCGACAATAGGGAATATGCGACGGAGGCCAGCGCGGGAGCGTCGCTCTGATGCCGCACCACAAAACGGCCACTCTCCTCCAGCAAACCCAGCACCACCGCGCAGTCCCGGAGTTCGAGGACCTCCAACGCCGCCCCTTTCTTCGCCCGGGCGAGTGGGTCACGAATATCCGGAAATGCCAAGGTCGGCGGGGTCTCGCCGGATTCTTGTAGCTGTCCCATCTCCGTCGTTTCCTGTTGGCGCAGTTCCGCATCCTCCAGACTGGTGGCCAATTCGAGGGCGCGACAGCGCGCCGCCCCCATCGTCGAACGGGCATGCCCGGCAAGGGCCTCGAGCAGTCTGGGCCACTCCAACACCTGTGTAGTCTGTTCGAAGAGATTCACCGATGCCTCATGGAAGAAGGTCTCACGCTGGAATTGACGAACTCTAACGAACCCGGCGAGAGAGACGCAAGGCACCGGTCCCCGGACCTCGCACCAATTTCAATCAGCATCCAATTCCGGTGGCAGCGAAACTTCTGTGATCCGGCGCGGGGTTACCGCCTTAGTATGGCTTGACAAGGCCTAGGGTGGTCGATACTATCGCCATCATTGTGGCCGGTGATGGGACCGGCCCATTTTTCTTGAGGAACCACTCGTCATGGCTATTCGGATCGGTATCAATGGATTTGGACGGATCGGACGGAACGTCCTGAGGGCATCACTCGGTGATCCCGACCTACACTTTGTCGCAATTAACGACCTCA
>JAGXAR010000108.1 GCA_018971525.1 Nitrospirota bacterium | reverse complement strand
GGCCCATCGACGGGTGGGAAGCCTAAAGCTCCTCCACAAGACACACAGCGCTCTCAGACCCGCCCCCGCTCCGATTTTTTTGTGACCTTCCTCGCAAAGTCCCCAACTAATGAATTCTCTACTAAGAGTGTGTTGTTTTTATGAGACCTATACGTCGTAGGACGAGTCTGGTTCATCTGGTTCATCTGGTTCATCTCGTTTGTCTGGTCTATCTGGCCTGTTAGGCAGAGAGTGAGACAAGCGTGAAAGGCAGGACTGATGGGAGGAGTGGAACTAGCGGGACCGGGACTGAGTTTGGATAGTGCTTGATGCTCGCAGGAGGCTCAAACAGTTCGTCCAGCAAGGCCGCAATGATCTATCACTTACTAAGGGGTGGCTGGGATGATCCCAACTGCGCGCGTCGAACGAGGCCCTCCTCAGGGCGCGCGTTCCGCGAGCAGGAGGACGACCAGGCTACCCTTCTCCTCCCACGCGTTGCGCGAGCAAAGGGATCGTCCCAGCTACCCCGCTCTCTTTTTCAGCCTCCTGACAAAAAACGGCCCGCTCTTGTGTGGACCACCGGAGCTGCCATCCGAACCGGGTGACGTTCAGCAATCCTTCAGTCACCCTCGCTGATTGCCCCGCGCCTCAATCTTCGCCTAGACTCGCATTAACGGTCATGCCTACTGGCACCGAGCATCGATGGCGCATCCTTTGAACCATCACCCCGCCACTGAAGCAGGAGCGGCGCCCATCGCACGCTGGCTGCACAAGAGCGGGTGACATTCGAACCAGGCTGCTGACCTCTCCAAGCTCAACCCACCTCCTTCAATTCTCAGGTAATCATGCTCTCCTGGAAATCAATAAGCCTCAGGCAGCCACGCTCATAGGGCTGTGGGATTGAGGGGTTCTCCTCAGGCCTTGAAGCCAATGCGGCGGGATTTGGGTTGCGGCTCCGTCATGAGCTCACGAATGGCCTCGAAGACGATCCGAAACTGGCCATCGTACTTCTTCTCCAGCTCAGTGAGGCGTCGGGCCAGCCCTTTGTTCGAGGCGATCATTTCTCGAAGCTGGACAAACGCTCGCATGATGGCGATGTTGACTTGGATTGCCCGTTCACTATGGAGCACGCTTGAGAGCATGGCAACGCCTTGCTCGGTGAAGGCGTAGGGGCGGTATTTTCTGTGTTGCCCACGACCTGGTTTTAAGGTCGCAAATTGCGACCTTAGACGTTCGACCTCCTCAGCCGACAACTGGAACATAAAGTCGGAGGGAAATCTCTTCTTGTTGCGCATGACTTGTTCATTGAGCCGTTTTGTCGGCACACCGTAGAGGATTGCCAGATCTGTATCCAGCATCACTCGATGTCCACGGAGCAGGAGGATTGTCTGCTCAATTCGTTCGCGAGGAACCAGAACGCTCATGTTCTTTTCCCTTCTGTACGAGAGGATTTGAGGCAAGAGGACTTACCGTTTTCATCACGAAAAATCAACGTGGTTGCGCCTGAAATGGAAGCATTTGAGTAGGTGAGCGGTGAGCGCGCAGACAGTCTATCTCGTTGGTCTGGTCTATCTGGTCTGTGCGGCGGAGAGCGAGAGGGGCGGGACGAGCGGGACCGGCGGGAGAATCACCGGGACGACCCATAGCCTGGGCCGTCCCGGTGATTTCCTAACTTTTCATCATGCACTTAATCGCCGGTGTCACGGCCTGACGACAAGATGGCCGCGCCGGTTCTGCTGATAACAGGCGTCGGAGCGGTCTTTACAAAACGGGCGCTCTTTGCCGTAGGACACGACGGTGAAGCGCTCAGGCCTGATCCCGAGCTCCATCAAATAATTGCGGACGGACTTGGCCCGCTTCTCCGCCAGCACGAAGTTATAGGTGGTGCTGCCCCGCTCATCGCAATGCCCTTCGACTTTCAGCTGGACGGCCGGATGCAGGCGCAGCCACTCGGCATCCCTGGTGAGCGCCTGTCGCCCCTCCTCACTGATGCTCCAGGTATCGTAGCCAAAAAAGACATCGCGCAGGCCGGCAGCTTCCGTCGCGTTTTGTTCTGCTCGCATTTCGTCCATTTGCCGTCTCGCGGTGGCCGGGTCCACCTTGGCCATCGCAATGCCGGAGCCCGCCCGGTCCGTGCCGGAAAGATCGGTCATGGACAAGCTGGGCATGCTGTCGCTCGGTGCCGGGTAGGCGGGGGTACCACCAGATCGAACCGCTTTGCTTGAGCACCCCGCGCTCCACAACGCCATACAGCTGATGGCCAGCAGGCAGACCATCCGAATATCACGATTCATGCGTTCCTCCTTGGTAAAAACATCATACAGGCTCCGCTCATGTGATCGTCGGATTTCCTCTTCTCCCGGCACGCAGTGTAACAAGGTGATCGGAACAGGACAATACACGAAGTGAGTCGGACCACGCTGTGTAGAGGAATGAACACTTCTCAGAGCCGTTCTGAGTTATGAGTTGGCAGGAAGGCCGGTCCGTCTCGCGCTTCTCGCTTGTCGCGCTCTTCTCGCCTATGCAACCAGAGCAACCAGCTCTCTCCTCAGAATGTCTGTGACTCGGTGGGATTCGCGGCTTCGGATCGGCACTGCATCGCGCCCGGTTCGGTGGCGGGGGTGCCACGGCCTGCATCGAGGAGGATGGCGACCAGCATGTCGCTCATGACGTTCACGCCCGAGCGCGCCCGGGCGATGATCCGGCCGTGTTGGTCATGAGCGGGCCTTTGGAGCTGAAGGCATTCTGACATCGGCTAACCATACAAAACCTTCCGCAGGCGTTCGTGTGCGTGCCCACGCTTCGCAGGCCCCATGCGCCGGACATTCTGCAATTTCCATTGAACCGCCGGCAATTCGGCAACACCCGTCAGATTCAAGAGATCCCAATCCGGCTCACCACCTTTGAAGCTGAGGAGAAATTCTTTCTGCCGCTCGGTCAGCCTGGATCGAATCAACGAGATCATCGTGATGCGCGTTTCTTCAAGCTCTTGTACAGTAACCGGCATCAGCGTCATACCCCGGAACTGTTCTTCATAAGTGGGTTCGAGTGGCTGCAAGTTCGGGGACAACAACTCAGCAAGCGGTCGGTCGCCGCTCAGCAGATAGACGATGAACACATCTAAGAGCGCGTCATTCAGACCTTCATGTTTCAGCAACAACTGCACGTCGAACAAATCACGCGGGTGTTGTCGATCCAACGCCGCGCACAGTTTTCCCGCATACAGATCGTCCACATGCACCACCGGCGCCTCGATGTAGCCAAACTCTCGTTCCACGGCTGGACTGACTCCACGCACCGACGGCGCACGCACACAGCCGCGAAGAACAGGAGAGACCTCGATCGTCACCCGCACGCGTCCGCGCCATGCGACAAGTTTGAAGACCCGCGCCTCGGCTGTGGTCCGTTCCACGCGGATGCCCTTCACTTGTCTCTCGATGGAAGAGGCCATACGCTCTAGCGCTGCGCCAAGCGCTGCCAGGCTGGTCGCGCGATCCTGCACCGGCAGATAGGTCAGATCGATGTCTATCGACAAGCGAGGCAGATCGCGCACGAAAAGATTGATAGCCGTTCCGCCATTGAGCGCAAAGCATCGTTCTTGCGCCACAAATGGCAACACATCCAGTAAAAGCGCGACTTGGGGGCGATACGGATTATCCTCTGGTAACACTGAAACGCTCCGGGACTGTGATCGAGAAATGCGCATCGAGTCGCCCGCCGCGCGTCACTAATCGCTTGCCCTGCCCGATCGTGATGCGGTCGATCTTCAGCTTGCGGCTCCATGGCGTGGCCTGTCGTTTCGCCAGAAACAAGAACAACCGCTTCACCTTGATGCTGCGACAGCCCTCCAGCAACTGCTGCACGAGTGCAGGCCTGAGTGCGGACAAGCCCTCGAACAACTCTGCAGCGTGTGTAAAACTGGCCGTCGTCTCATCTACCAGGCTCAAGACTTCCAGGATTGCACGCTCCGGCGAGGACACCGTCAACGTCCAATCCCGCACGTGCGTCGGCAGGTTCGCTAGCCCTTCTTTCGCCGCTGGCGCCTCGAACAGTCGCTGAGCATGGAGTACTAACGTCTGGGGAATTTTGATGGCTGTGACCCAAGCCGGAAGGCGCGTCGCAGTTTCCCCATGGCTCCAGAGATCAATACGTGCCTCCCCACCGAGCGGCAGATAGTGCGCCAGACCGTGAAGGTTCAGCGCCGAAAGCCCACCCACATGCACGAGCCGTTGTGCCAGACGTTGGAGTGCAAGGATCGTCCCCTGCCAAGACACTGGCGAAGCCGGGCGCGCGTAGGCACCGTGCGCCAGCGGTGTCAGCCAGCCGCTCGCCACATACTTGCGTACCAGTTGCGGCGAGATCCCTCGTTTCGTCAGCCAGACGCTTGGGACAGCCACCCCTTCCGGCAAGTCCGTGAGCAGAGGGCTTAGCAAGCGGTTTGGAATTGTCTTCTTTGATAGACCCATGGTGTACCCCTCGCCACAACTGTAAACCAAGGTGGTCTTTGGGACGCGGCAAGGTTTACGTATCGACGAAATAATAAACCCATGGTTTACAAATGTCTACTTCGCCAAACCATCGGTCTGGAGAAGAGGGTAATTTGCAGGACTTGCCACGCTTGGCTAAGACGGCTGTTGTTCCAAGGGATTGATGGCCTTCGGTTCTGCGGGAATCGCGCCCGGTTCGGTGGCGGGGGTGCCACGTCCCGCATCGAGAAGGATGGCGACGAGCATGTCGCTCATGACGTTCACGCCGGAGCGCGCCCGGGCGATGATCCAATCCACCGTCATGATGAGTGGAATGGCCGCGACGATGACGTGATCCGGCAGGCCCGCGGCGGCGAGGACGAGCGGCAACACGATCAGCCCGGCTTCCGGAATGCCGGCCACGCCGGCCCCCGCGATGATCGAGGCGACGACGATCAACACCTGATTCGTCATCGGCAGATCGAAGCCCAGCGCCTGGGCGAGAAAGAGCGCGGCCATCGCTTCATAGAGGGTGATGCCGTCGTTGTTGAGGTTCGTGCCGACACAGGCTGCGAGACGCGACGATTGAGGGGAGACCTGCATGCGTTCGAGGCACCGGAGCGTGACCGGCACGGTGGCGAGGCTGCTGTTGCAAGACACGGCGGTCATGATCGCGTCGGCCCCCTGCCCCAGATAGATCTTCGGCGACTTCTTCCCTACCAGCCAGGCGACGAGCGGATAATAGACGAGCGCGTGGATTGCGAGCCCCGCGAGCATGGCGGCGAGGAAGATCCAGAGGACGGAGAAGACGCCGACTCCCGCTTTCCCGACGACCTGCGCGACGACGCCGAAGACGGCGAGCGGCACCACAAGGATGATCCACCCGAGCATCTGCACGAGCAGGGCATAGATGCGCTCGATCGCCCGCACGAGAGCATTGATTACCCTGCCTTCGTTGTCCGCATCGCCCCGCGCGCGGCGAAGTGCGGCGCCGATGCACAATGCAAGGAGGACCACTCCCATGACGTTGTTGGTCGAAAAGGGCGTCATGATGGTGCGGGGAATATAGGACGCGAGATACTCAAGAGGACTCAGTGTCCCGGTCTGCGATGTCGCGAGGTTGGCAGCCGATGGCTCGGAGCCCGGCACGAGCTGCAGTAACTCGTCGACGTGGCCGTACCAGGCGAGGCCCGGCTTCCAGGTATTCATGATCAGGAGGCCGATCGTCATGGCGACTGAGACGTTGACGAGGCAGATGACGAGCAGTTTGGTCCCCTGGCGCAGCGGGAGGGTGGTACGGATGAAGGCATCGAGGATCGCAAAAAAGATGAGGGGGATGGCGAGCGTCTTGAGCAGCGTGACGACGAGCATGCCGAGCCGGCCCAGATGCTCGTTGCGCAGGCCGCCCGGATAGGGCTCCTGACCGAAGATTGCTCCGAGTAGGGCGCCGCACGCGACGGCGATGAGCACTTGGGTGTAGAGCGGCAGCGAGGGACACCGGCCGGCAGCCGCGCCGCCCGAGGAGGTTCCTCCTGATGGTCGGCTCGCTATCTGCGGATCATCAGCGTTGAACATTGCGGATCTGGAGAAAGTCTTGATGGACGGGAACGCGGTATCGCCCATCCGGAGTCGCGAAGTGGGCGCGAATGTACTCTTCCACTTCCTGCCGCGTGGGAGCCTGGTGGATGGTCAAGAGATTGAGCATGAATTCGGCGACTGCGAAGGCCGAGGGGAAATCGGGCGTGTCGACGTGGGCTGGGTCGGGCGTGATGACGACATCGTAGCGGTCGCCATGTTTGGCCCGAAACATATCGGCGACTTGGCGCAGTTCGAATCGATGGCCGAAGAAGTGATGGACCATGTTCATGCAGCCGCTCTCGCGATTCTGCAGGACGACGATCGTGACGCCGGAGGGCGACATCCAGGAGACGAGACGTTCGAGATGCGTGAGCCACTGGTCCGCCGGAATGTAATACAAGGTGTGCGAGCAGAGCACCAGATCGCCCTGCGCCGGCGGATTGGCGTTCAGGATCGAGTCGGCGACGGTCTCGGCGTTGGGAATCGCTTGTCGGAGTTGGTTCAAGAGAAAGGCGTTGGGTTCGATGGCAATGCTGCGCTCAAAAGCAGGCGCAAAGGTTCCGGTGACTTCGCCATTCCCCTCCCCGGCGTCGATAAAGACTTTTCGCGCGGACAGCTTCTCGACCACGCCTTGTAACCAGCGTTTGGCGTTGCGTTTTTGATCGGTGTGATCGAGAAAGATCTGAAAGGCCTGTTTGTAGTCTTCGCCCCGGGAGTCGAATACTCGAATACGTTCAGGTTGTGCCACGACCGGCCTCCGAGTGTGTCGAATGGCTGTGTCAGACGGTTGCGTGGCGCGAAGGATACGCGATTTGTGGCAGGAAAGCACGCTGCAGATTAGAGGAGGATGAAGGCGATCGGAGAGGCTAAGGTTAAGGTTTAGCGAACGAGAGTGGGAGATTTCAGGGTCAGGGACTGGGGAGGAACGGCGGAACTTTTTGGCGGGGGCCCACCCCAAATCAGGACATCGGGGCAGAGATCGGCCCCATTTGGCCACACGACTGTCCCCGATTCGACTGTAACCTGTCGAAAGGCGACAGAGTCTTTACGTAGGGGCTCGAACATCGGGCCAGTCAGCAGATTGGTGATATCTCGCTCGACGATCGACCCATCTGTCAGCGTGAGCCGAATACGAAAGCCTTCCACCGGCATGACTTCATGAATCCGAAGCAAGGGCACAGGAGAATCTCCTTATATATTACTCAAGCGGGGCGATGGGTGCGGGCGGGCGACCACTGCGTGCCAGATCCCAATCCCGTCGCAGTTCGTCCCGATGCAACATAACGCATTCTAGCACTAGCAGGATGTTGAAAAAGTCCGCCAGCTTCGTTCTCGCATCCCTCAGAGGTTCAACGTACGGAACAGAGTACGCTTCGCCTCTTCGCTCGCTGCGGCCTCGCTGGACGGACTTTTTGACCATCCTGCAGGGTATGTTCACACCATCCGTGACGAACCGCCGTTGTGTATTCTTACAGTGCTGAAATCGTTTTCCAGCGGCCTGCTAGAGCCAGTGCTCGGCGAGGCAATTCACCCCGCACCACGGCCAAGGTATCGATTTCGATCAAGACTTCATTCTCTCCATAGACCGCATGGAAATGTGGCGGGTCATGGTCGTTGTAATACATCCGGATGATGATACCGAAGAAGCGGCAGAGTTCAGGCATTCCTCAGCTCTCCGAGCCGTTCGCTGCCGCTGAAGGATACGCTTTTCGCGCTGCGAAATCACTCCGCCCTTCCGGAGGAAAGGAAGAAAGGTTCTAAGTTTTGAGTTATGTGTTCTGGGTTGGGGTGCGAAGAAATTAGAGAATGGGAATGTGGAATGAGGAACCTCTGCGCACAGTCCTGAGTGAGGAGTTCTGGGTTCTGATGTGACCACGTGCGCATTGGGCTCAGGAAGTCATGCGGCCGGTCTCGGCTGGAGGTCGAGAAGTGCCCGGACTACGAGAGGGGGGACCATCAACGGGCAACGTGATATGGAATGCCGTCCCGACCCCTTGTGTACTTTCTACCGTAATAGTGCCTCCATGGGCATCCACCACGTCTTTCACAATCTTCGTTCCGAGCCCTGTTCCGCCTATTTTGCGGCTGATCGCCTGGTACGTGAAGAGACTGTCACGGACTTCAGGTGACATCCCGTTCCCGCTGTCGATGACAGACAGAACGATATTCTTTCCCGATTGCTCCGTGCGGCCTCGAACGGTCACAGATCCACCCGATGGCACTTCGGGGATCGCATTGTTCACCAGGTTGTAGACGGCATTGAAGAGTCGGCTCTCATCGGCGCGAATGACAGGCAGCGTATCGAGTCCCTCTGCGTGGAGCGCCACCCGGCGTTCATCGGCCAGGATGCGGAGGGTTGCATAGACGCTTGCGACGATGTCGGCAAGGCGGCAGGGAGCGAACTGGGGGGCCCGCGTCAGGCCCTTGACGGAATCGGCGATCTCTTTGACCCGGTCGTGGATGCGCCGGGCTCCCTGTCTGATCATCTCAATGAGTTCTTGCGTCAGATCCCGACTGGGTTGCGCAGCGCTCACGGCAGGCTGCGGCAACTTTGAAAAGCATTCGCTCAGTTCCTCTTCAAGGAGCCCCGCCCCGGTCACGATGGGCATCAGCATATTTTTCAGATCGTGTCCGATGCCTCCCAAGACCCTCGCCACCTCGGCGAGCCTCTGCTCTTCCATTAGTCGGGCCTCGGTCCGGCGGAGTTCCTCTTCCGTCCGCTTGCGATCGACGAACAGACCGACCTTGATCCCGATGTCCGCCACCATATCGAGCACGTCCTGATCCGGCTCACGGCTCTCCCGGCTGAAAAACTCAATGACGCCATACATGTACTCGCCCTTGCATACAGGAAACGCAAACCCTCCGTGAAGGCCGGCCCTCGCCGCTATCGGCGCCCGGCGAAAATCGGGGTCTATGGCGACATCCGGAATCCAGATCGGCTTGCCGGTGGCCCAGACACGACCAATGAGTCCCTCACCGCGTTGAAATGTCCGCCCCCGGCTGTCATCGACGAACTCGATTGCCTCTACTTGCGGCGCATGCCACAGGTCGACAAAGCGCAGGCACTGCACCTGCTCGTCCCTGCTCCAGAACATGCCTAATTCCCAGTCGAGGCTCTCCCCGAGGGCACGCAAGATTGCCTGCCCCGCATCTTTCAGGGTCACCGACTCGGCCAATACTCTCGTCACTGCGTATTCCGCGGTCAGACGCCGTTCTGACCGCTTGGTCTTGGCCAGCGCGTTTCGTGTTTCGCCGACCATTCGCACGTAGCCGCGGCTTACATACGTGAGCGCCAGCACGTATGCGGCGAATCGCACGAAATGCCAGACCCACCATTCGCTCTGCCAAGGGGTGGAAAACAGAAACATCGTTTCGGCCAATCCGAACAGGATCGCCAACGCCGCCAAGAGCTGATGTTCCGGCCTGCCGGTGCGTCCGAACTCGAGCCAAAAACCCGCCGCGCCGGTGAGGAACAAGACAGCGGCGAGACCGTTCACCCCGAGGGCCATCGGTGCGAATTGGTCCTGCACCGTGAATCGGGGCAGTTGGTGCGGGAAGGCGAGGGCGAGGATCCCGAAGGCGATGGTCGCGACTGTGACAAGGTAGGGAATCAGTTCTCTGGTCCGCTTCCCGATCATCCCCGGCGGGTGCCACACAAACGAGAAGGCCACGCCCCCGAGGAGACTGGCCGCACTGCGCAACAGCACCATGCCATGATCGGGACTGGAGACCGCGTGAAACCCTTCGAGTATCCCCATTCCCAATAATCCGCTCGCCACCCCCTGGAGCCTCTCATCTTCCCACTCCACCTTCCGCGCGAGTAACACCAGGCCCATGAGGATCGCCGCCAACCCACCCAACGCTTCCACGGCGGAATGGAGAGGGACGTTCACCCACACTCGATCTGACCAGAGGGATTGGACAATCAGGCCGGACAACAAAGCCGCGGCCACAGCACCGACCAGGACGTGATCCTGCACCGAGAGTTTGACTTTCATCTCACGCTCGCCGATTCGGCCGACATCCGACACGATGAGTCGGGGACATTACGACGGGAT
>JAGXAR010000107.1 GCA_018971525.1 Nitrospirota bacterium | reverse complement strand
CAACGCCCCCATCACCGCGCCACTCAGAATACCGTCCTGCTGTAACGTCTCCAAATAGGCAAAGGCATCGACCAACGTTTCCTTCTTCCGCACATAATAATCCCGTCCACGACGCTGATTGCTGTAGGCTTCAAACTGCTCGCAGGCAACAAGAATTTCCGCCAACTGCCTGACCCAGGGCTTGGCTGTCGCCAGCTTCTCCGGATAGTAATAATAGAGCATCACCTGCTGCATCCAAGGCGCCCAGGTTACCCCCATCTTCTTGATGGCTGGTCGAACTGTACGCAGCCGGCGGGCAAGCCGACGCGAATAGCCCAGCCGCATCTCGATCTGTTCCTTCGCCCAGGCAGTCATCGCAATGCCATCGGCCTCAAGGTCTTTTCGATAACAGCTTAGAAAAGCCTCTGTCTCGCGCCCGTAGGGAGTGTCTCGGTGTAGGGCTCTCCATTCGCGTGGTCTGGTCGGAATCCCGCGCCCCTTGGCCCAGGACCAAATCTTTCCGAAGAGTTGGCGATCGAGCCCGGCACGGCCCAAGTCATGCAGGAGACAAGCGATCTGATACTGGCGGACCCGCTCGGCTCCATGGCCCAGCGCTATAGCCACCGCCGCGCACATGCGCGCCGTCCGCACCGCATGGGGGCGATCGTATCCGCGAATCGTCCGGCCAGAGTGAACAGGGTGCGGGTAATCGTAAAGACGCATCAACCGGGACACGAGCGCACGGGGTACCAGGAGCGGGGCACATCGTGGAGTGGATGTCATTCGTAGTGACAGTGGAAGGGTTGAGCACAACTCCAACTGCGGCGAGAATAGCGTTCGCGGAAAGAGCGTGTCAAGGCGCGCAGAGCAACAAAGGCTCGCCCAACAACGCGATCTTTGTTATGCTCAGGCCAGTGAGCGGGAGGCGCTTCTCACCGTCAGGGAAGGCGAACATGTTGGGAAAAAGGCCGCTCTGGCCGCTGAGTTTCGCAGTGATCTTACTGAGTCTGTTATGGCCACTGGTGCCTGATGGCAGTGCCGGACCGCTGGATCAGCTCACAGATTTGACCGGCAAAGCCACCGCCGTCATCACCCTCAAAGGGCGTGACAACTTCAACAGCGAGTATCGTTACGATGTGAGCGTCAAGAACCTGTCTCCCGATACGTTCATCGGCGATTCCCTGTTTATTGTCCTCGACAAGGTCACCAACATCGGAGGGGAGGACCGGGAAAACTTGAACAGCGATACTATTCTGAGCCGAATGGAAGTCCTGGGTCAGGATGGAGAAACACAGGATGGGAAACCCTACTTCCAAATCCCGGCCGGATCAACGATCGACCTGCCCCCCCACAGCCAGAGTCTTCCAGCCAGCGTGCGCCTCCGCAACAAGGATTATTTGATCGTCTTCACGCCTTCCTTCAAAGTTTTCGGGCTCAAGCGACCGCCGCCTGTTGCCAAGACAACAGAGAAACCCGGGCCGCCCCCAAACAGCTCAAATCCCGTCGACAAGCTGATTCAGTTGTTAATTAAGAAGGGCGTGCTGACGGAAGAAGAGTGGCGGAAGGCCAATCAACCATGACCGACCCCACGTGCAAAGCCTGCCAAGGTGGCTGGCCGAGAGAAGACCATTTCATCGCCGACCTCGGCTTATCGAAGGCCTATCTGCATGAGGATCAATTCTTTCCCGGCTGGACCGTCGTCGCCTTCAAGCGCCACGCGACAGAGCTGTTTCACCTGGCGCCCACGGAGCGGATTCAGCTGATGGAGGAAGTGAACTTGATCGCCCAGGTTGTCGCACAGGCCTATGAGGCTAGAAAGATCAACTACGAACTCCTCGGCAACCAACTCCCCCACATCCACTGGCACATCATCCCACGCCTCGCCAACGATCCCGCCCCTCTCGAACCAGTGTGGCGGGTACAGCATGAGCCCCTGCTCCGCTCGGGACCTGATCTCCGGAACACGGTCCAGCGCCTGCAGCAGGCCATTCAGAAGGCCCGCTGAATCACGAATCGCCGCTCCGCCCATCGAACCCACTCAGCCCACCGACATTGATTCGGTGCTATAATGCAGCCCTTCTCTGACAACAGACCCGGAGGGTCACAGGTTTCCGATGCGTCGTCGATTGGTGCTCGTGACCCTCTTGTTCGCGTCCTTCGTCGCACGGCCCTCCGTCCCCTCGTCGTTTTCGCAAACGCCCGAAAACGCGCCGTCTCCCACTGCTGAAACCCAGCCGACGTCTTCTGAAACCTCGCCTGCTCCAATGTCTACGGATGAACACAAGCTCCCCGAACTCTTGCCGCAGGAACGGGAGGACGCCGTGCTGGTGCTCGGAGAGTTGCGCAGCGCTGTCCGTCTGTCGCCGGACAGCGCGAAAGACCGGCTGAAGCTGGCACAAGGGCTCTACCGCATCGGCGATCTCGATGCCGCGCTCGACGAATGCCGCGCGGGGCTCAAGCTGGAACCGAACAACGCCAAGGCCCATCTGCAACTCGGCATCACGCTGATGGCCAAACAAGATGGACGTGCAGCTGCCACAGCCTTGAAGGAAGCCATCCTGCTCGATCCTGAAATGACCCACGCACATTACAGCCTTGGCAGCGTCCAGTACTCGCTGGGCAATCTTACCGCCGCGATCCAATCCTATCGTCGAGCCTTGGAGCTGCAACCGAACTTCCCCGACGCCCGCTATCGTCTCGCGCTGGTCTTGAAGCTGACGAATCGGCATCAGGAGGCGGCGCGACTCATGGAGGAGGCAGCAATCGGCGGGATACCGCAGGCGCAGTACTTCATGGGGAACGCCTATCGCAACGGGCAAGGCGTCGAAAAGAATCTGGCCCTGGCGATCCGCTGGTGGACCACAGCCGTCGAGTTCGGCCAGCAACGCGGAGCGGAATCCCTCTCACAGCTGCGCCGGCAAGCCCTGTCGCCCGACCAGCCTGAGCGCCGTCGAAAAGAAGCGATTGACGCCTTCAGACAATATCGCGACGGACTCTGGGCCGAATACCCGGATGCAGTCAGGAACGATCCGAACGAATCATTGGGCATCGCCCTGCTCAAAGACAGCCAGGCCTCCGACGGAGTCACGCTTCTGTTTGCCGAAGCCTACGCACTGGGCGAAACCGCGCACGACGAACTGGCGCGCCTGTATGAAAGCGGTCTCGATACCCGCCTTGCTCAATTCGACAAGCGCATCCTGAGGTGTTTTGAAACCACCGCTGCCGATGGTTTCATCCCGTCCAAGAAAGCGCTGGCACGCATCTACGGCAAAGGGCTCGGGGTCGCGCCGGATTTGCAGAAAGCCAAGGCGATGCTGAAGGGGCTATCCAAACAGGAGATGAAAACGGTCCTCGACGATATTGCGGGGCGCTAGGGAATAGTCATGCTGGATGCCTCACGCCTGTGGCGACAATTTCTCAGCTCCTCCTGGCTCCAAGCCGGTGCCATGGGGTTGCTCGCGACCCTCCTGGCGTTCGGCCTGTGGGCTGCAGCCCCAACCACCTTCACGGCATTGGATTGGACCGTATACGATTTCTGGTTGACCCATCGCGCACCGATCCCTGTCAGCCCGTCCCTTCTCATCGTCACGCGCGATCAAGCCAGCGAAGAAGAGTTCGGCAGCGGGCCATGGGACCGGGCCATCCTTGCGCGCCTGCTGACCAGCGCCCATGAAGCAGGAGCCCTGACGATCGGCATGGATCATCGCCTCGATCACGCCAGCCCCGCGCAGCTCGGCGGGGCGGCGAGCGATGCTCTTTTGCTGGAGGCCATGAACAGCGCCGGCCCCATCGTCGTGGCGCAGAGCCTCGACTCGACGCTTGCCTCAGACTCAATGATCGTAGGCCATCTGCTGGTCACAACCGATTCCGACCATATCGCACGAGCGGTGCCCGTGACGGCGACCGGTGACTCGCCATCCGTGCCGGCCTTCGGGATTGCACTGTACGAGGCATTTCAGCAACAGACCTCCCAAACGAAGCCGTCTCTCTCTGAAGAAAGCAGGGGCTCGCTCTTGGTGAACTATGTCGGCAATGGAACGGTTAACGCCTTCCCGGCGGTTCCCATATCAGCCGTTTGGAGGGCGATCGAGCATCACGAAAACGATCGGCTCACCGAGTGGTTCAAGGGCAGGGTCGTCGTGTTTCTTCCGAATCCAGTCACGGGGGGAAGCTGGCTCTTGCCCACGGGTCAGACGGTCACTGGTTCGGTGGCTCACCTCCATGTCCTGAACATGCTGCTGACCGACAACCGGCTCTGCCGGCTCGGCGCAGCCAGCCGCTCTCTGATGACGCTGCTCGAAGCCTGGTTGGTCGCCTGGCTCCTGCTTCAGTTCCGAGCAACGATCAGCCTATTGTTTTCCGGGACGGCCATTGCCGTCTACGGAGCATGCATTCTTCTCTCGCTCGTGACGGCCCACCTGGTACTTCCCCTCGCCTTGCCTCTGACCGCCGCCCTGCTGGTGCTCGTGGGCACGACCATCTGGAGCCACCTCACTTCGCATCAGCGACTGATGCTCTTAGAACAGGACATGATCCGGCTGCAGCAGGAAGCGGCTGCCGTCCGGGAAACGCTGGTCCTGCGCGAGACCCGTGCAGAAACGTTGCAGGAAGATCTCGCCGTCGCGCGAGCCGCCGTCGCGCAATCCACCGGACAACAGGAAGAACTTTCCAGATCTGCTGACGTCCTTCGCTCCCAACTCACTGACGCACAGACCCAGGAAGAAGAAGCGCGCAGGAAATTAGAAGGACTCGAACAGCAGCTCCACAGTCTACGCGCCGCCGCGAGTGCGCCCACGGCAATGGGCGACGTGGAACTCGATCGCCTCAAGGAGGAATGCCGGCGGCTGAACATCATTACCCAGGACGCAGGACTCCTGCGCCTCTATCGTGATCTAAAGAAAGGAGCCAAGTCGCAACTGACGGTCCTCTTGCTCGGCGAACCAGGCACAGGAAAAGAACTCTTCGCCCGCGCCGTCCACCGACTCAGTCCACGGGCGAGCAAGACCTTTATCGCCGTCAACATGGCGGCGATTTCACCGGAGCTATTTGAAAGCGAACTCTTCGGCCATACGAAAGGGAGCTTCACCGGCGCCACGGCAGACCGGCGCGGTTATTTCGAACTGGCCAACCACGGCACGATCTTCCTGGATGAAATCGGCGATCTGCGGGTAGACCACCAGAGCAAGCTGCTGCGGGTGTTACAGGAAAGATCGTTCTATCGGGTCGGTGCCACGAGCCCGACAACAGTGGATGTGCGCATCGTGGCAGCCACCAATCGTGATCTACAGCGAGGCGTGTCGGAAGGCTGGTTCCGCGAGGATCTCTATTTCAGGCTGACAGGTCTGGTGTTCCGGCTCCCGCCGCTGCGAGAACGCACCGGAGACGTGCCCATCCTGGCAGACATCTTCGTCACCGAGATCGCTACGCAGATGGGGAAACCGGTTCCGAATCTGTCGAACGAAGCGCTTCGCGCGCTGGTGGAGCATGAGTGGAAAGGGAACGTGCGGGAGTTTCGGCATTGCCTCGAACAGGCCATCGCCCTCAGCGACGGGCCGTTGCTCACCAAAGAGTCGTTGCGACTTGGCAGCGCATCTCCACCGTCCGCCGGTCGAGCCAAACCATCAGACATTCTTCCGGACCCGGCGAGCGATGCGGCTGTGTTGAATTGTCTGAGGCAGTACGGCTTTGACATGCAGGCCACGGCGAGTGCGCTCGGCTGGGACCGCAGCACCGTGACGCAACGATTGAAGGGCCTCTGCTTCCAAGCGCTGGTGGAATCCAACGGCGATCAGGCCAAAGCAGCGTTAGCCATCGCCGGCGATCCGAGCCATTTGAGAACCGTCGAACTGAAGCTGATGGACTACCACAGCCATCTGCTCTCCGTGATCGAACCCTACGCCACAGCCGACGAAGCCCTGCTCGAATGCAAGAGGCGCTTCAAGAACCTGCCGGATCGGCACTTCCGCTCGGTGGAGGCGCTGGTTAGACAGCACGTTGCTCACAAGCCGGCACAGGTAAAGCGGGGCGAAGCCTCATGAGCCTTCGTGGACATGTTCTATGAGTCGGATGCTGCCATGGTGACGAGGAGGAAAGTTCGGGTGAGAGGCTCAGTTTCCGCATGAGGCCTGCACGGATTCCCCGGAATGTATGGGTGGCCGGATGGGTCAGCTTCTTCATGGATGTCAGCTCAGAGATGGTCTATCCGCTCGTCCCCCTCTTTCTCTCTTCCACGTTCGGTACGAACAAATCGATTATCGGGCTCATTGAAGGGATCGCAGAAGCCTCGGCCAGCGTCCTGAAGCTCTTTTCCGGCGTCCTGGCCGATCGGTTCGGTCGGCACAAGCTTTTAATGGGGCTCGGCTATGGAATTTCGACCCTGTCCCGCCCCGCATTGGCGTTAGCGGCCGGCTGGGGACTCGTGTTGGCCTCCCGGTTTGTCGACCGGGTTGGGAAGGGAATCCGTACCGCTCCACGCGATGCCATCATCGCGGCCTCCACTCCTTCCGCTCGCCTCGGCGCCGCCTTCGGCTTGCATCGAGCAATGGATGCGGCAGGAGCCGTCGTGGGACCGGCGGTGGCGATCCTCATTCTGGCCCTGTGGGAAACCAATTATCGGCTGGTGTTCTGGCTATCGATCCTGCCAGGAATCGTGGCGGTCCTCTTGATCGCCTTCTATATCACACCCGATAACCGGGAACAGAAGATAGGGGAAACCGTCTCCTGGTCACTGCGAGGATTCAACCGGCCCTTTGTTCAATTCCTCGTCGTCATCGGCCTCTTCTCACTCGGTAACTCCAGCAACGCCTTCTTGATTCTCAAAGCCCAGCAGGGAGGCATGACTCCCGCCTGGATCTCGGTCGTCTATCTGGTGTTCAACGTGGCCTATGCGCTGCTGTCAATTCCCGGTGGCATGCTAGGGGATCGGTTCGGCAGGCCCTGGGTCATCGTCTGGGGCTTCAGTCTGTTCGCGTTGGTCTACGCAGGGTTCGCACTGGCGGACAATCCCTGGCCCATCGCGGTCTTGTTTGTCCTCTATGGATGCTATATGGGCGTGACTGACGGAGTGCAGCGTGCCTACCTCGCCACACTGGTCTCGAAGCAGCAAATGGCCACAGGGTTTGGCCTGTATCACATGGTGGTAGGGTTAGCCATTCTGCCGGCCAGTGTGCTGGCGGGGTTCCTGTGGGATCATATCAGTCCTTCGGCCCCCTTTTGGTTCGGCGCAGGGATGGCGGCACTCGCCATGCTGTTGTTCGTCACGTTTTCCTGGCAGGACCTGCAAGCAAGCAGGATCAAACCAGGCAGTGCATAAGGAGTAAGGAGTAGAGGAGCGAAGACACCTTGTCGCTTCACTCATATTGGGGCGAATGCCTGGACGGCCGTTCACCGGCAAGTTGAGTCGGCGGATGCAGGATCAAACGCTTCGTCGCGCACGTCCAGGATGAGTTCATAGGCAGACAAGGGTGAGAAATTCGCGCGCAAGGCAATGCTCTTCCCGACCACATTGGATTGGACACTCCGCTCAATAAACGTCGCGAGACCGAGCAGATCCATCAATGGACCGCCAATGCACTGCTCAGAGATTTCCGGTTGACGCGAAGTTCCGAGTTCGAGATTCATGGCAGGTCCGAAGTGCGTGTACTCTGACAGGCGATCGTTTGCCGGATTGGAAGCGTACGAGCGTATCCCGGCGGCGAACTTCCTCAAGCCCTTCACCGACCCGACGATGCGCCACTCCTTCGCGGCATCATTTCGACCACAGAAAAACCCCAGCTTGCGCCAAGCCCGGCGCGTGGCTTCCTTCGCTGCTTCGCTTGCCATGAGGTGACTCCTACCCTCTAACATTCATACTCAACACCCGTGAAGCGTATCTCGCAAACATGCCGGAACTGGCCCTGCAACGCGTAAATTTAAGGGACCTGACCCCCTATGTATTATCTGACTCCTTCCCCTGTCCCAGGACTTGCTGCAGCGGATCTCGGCAGGGGTCCGCGTTAATCGCACCCGACCAGATGCCCTTCTCTCACGATACCTTCCGCATCGGCAAAGAAGTGGACCTGACAGTCGATGGTCCCTCCATACAGTTCAAGGGGCAGCAGGTGGTATTCATCGGCCTGACCGGGCATGCGGTCGATCGAATAGTCCCACACCATCTCAGTCATGCCGTTCTCAAGCTCGTGGGGATGGAGGTTCGGCGGACCCAGTTCCAAGTACAGATCAGCGGTCTTCCCGCCAATCCACCTCTCGATCACCTCGTTCCAGGTTTGGTAGGGGCCGGCTACGTCACGTTTCGACCGGTCTGGTGTGCAGCCTCCCGTCAACATCCACAGACAGCCCAGTATCATCGCAACCAACTTCAACGAAGCCATCGCCGCTCCCATTCCGCGACACCTTTCCCCCTGTCCTGCGACTTCGAGCTAGATCTCAAGCAACGATCGAAACATGATCACCGCATCCTGATAAGTTCCATCGTTCTTCCGCACCGCACCTGGGATAAGACCCAGCTCTTTGAAGCCGAGTTTTTCCCAGAGGCGGCGCGCGATCACATTTTCGGAAAACACAAGGTTGAAGATCACGCCGCGGTAGCCGAGTTGCTTGGCATAGGCCAGCATGGTCGCGCCCAACAGCCAACCCAACCCTTTATTTCGCCAGTCCGGCGCCACAATAAAACCGGCGTTCGCCACTTGTCTTGCCCGCCCAGGCCAGTTCGGCTTGAGGTAGAACGCCCCGGCCATGCCAGCTGCGCGGTCACGGTCCGGCACATAGGCCGCCACTGTGCTCTTGCCGCGAAACCAATAGTCCATGAAGGCATCCTCATCCGGGAACCGGTCATGCGGGTACGACGTCCCCTCTTCAACGATGATCCGGTAGAGACTCCGCAGAGGCTCAAAATCCTGGTTGTCGGCCAGCACCAATTGGACAGGCGAGCCGTCCTTGAGCTTCGCGTCGATGGGAAAGGTGAGACTCAAGTTACTGAGCCCTCGCTTGCGAAACCAAAATTAAGGGGTCTGACCCTTTTGTTTATTCGATCGTTTGCCGGATTGGAAGCGTACGAGCGTATCCCGGCGGCGAACTTCCTCAAGCCCTTCACCGACCCGACGATGCGCCACTCCTTCACGGCATCATTTCGACCACAGAAAAACCCCAGCTTGCGCCAAGCCCGGCGTGTGTCTTCCTTCGCTACTTCGCTTGCCATGGGGTGACTCCTATCCTCTAACGTTCATACTCAACACCCGTGAAGCGTATCTCGCAAACATGCCGGAACTGGCCCTGCAACGCGTAAATTTAAGGCACCTGACCCCTTTGTTTTATCTAGTTCTTGCATGAGTGACTCTTGGGCGTTCTGGAGTTTAGGGTTTTTCTACGGCTCTCCTGTGACGGATCAGCCAAATAAGACCGGTGATGCAGGTGACCGCTATCAGTTCAAGGAAGACCATGCCGTAGTCAACTACCGCAGCATCATTGGGCCGGAAAAACAGTAGCCCGTATCCATAGCGTACTACATGGAACTTTGGGTCTGTCCAAGGCACGAAAAGAACCACGAGTAATACAGTTATTAGATACCACTTAATGAATGCTATTTTTGTCGGAGTCATCGTATTCTCTTCCGTCAGGATGGAAACTTGGGTTGCCATCCAGGAAAATGCCCACAGTCATGTTGACTGAAGGATTCGAAAACCCTCACTCCATTTCTGGTGTGATTGACTGAAGCAGGCGGTAGGCAATCTCATGCCAACACACCTTGGCTGTGATAATTCTTGCACCATAGCATTCCTCTAATTTCTGAGTGAGTGATCGGCAAGCCAGTCCTTCATATTGTTTCAGGTCATTAGAAAGCTTCTTTGCTAACTTTTCTGGTCGCCTTGCCTTTCGTGCTTCCTCCTGCCAATAGTCGTAAGTTCCTTCAATATGCCGATGCCACGCATCTGATGTCTCATTATTAGAGAACCACCCGATTGGATGCATCATTGCCCCTTGTATCTATCCTAACTCTTATACCTAGCCTCACTTGAGGAGAACGTAGCCCTATGATTTGGTTCAGTCAAGGTGAACTCGGTCGTCAATAGTGGACGCCATCAGTTACAGCCTCATGCCGTCGGCTGCTGACGGAACCACTGTTGGATAAATGCCGCCGGGGAGAGATTCCCGAGCCTGGAATGCCGCCGCTGGCGGTTGTAGAACATCTCGATGTACTC
>JAGXAR010000214.1 GCA_018971525.1 Nitrospirota bacterium | reverse complement strand
AGAATGAGGGCGTTATCGAATGCTTTGGCGGTATACGTCTCACTCAAATTTTCTGCCATCACCGGTAAGCCCGTGCGGGCGTCAATGGGTTTGGCCGCCAGCACTTCTTCCCGTGTGAAGGTTTTCCAGTCGATGGAGGGCTTGAGTCGCACTATTTCACACGCAGCGAGGTACCCGTCCTCTTGTGCCTGGATCAATCTGTATTCATAGACAGGATCCCCGAAATAGGCCAGGTTGTTGGCTGTGATTTCTGCGTCCTCGGCCGTCTTTTTCTCAGATTCATGCAGTTCACGCGGCGTCGCAGTGAGGCCAATCTGAATGGCACTCAGATTCCGTCTTAGGACTTCAGACCAGCGTCCCCATGCCGAGCGGTGGCACTCATCGATGATAATGACTGAGAAAGAATCTTTCGGATAATACTCGGTCAGAAAGCTGGCGTAGTTCTGATCGGGGTCGTCGAGGCCGAGGGTGTGGTAGGTGGCGATGTGCACCTTGGCATTCTTGGCTGCGTTCTTTCCGCGTTCGCTTTTGACGATGCGCACACTGCCCTTGGGAAAGGCCTTGGCAAGTTTGTCCCAGGCTTGTTCGCGCAGCTCGTCGCGGTCGCAGAGAAAGTGCGCGGGCTTGGTCAACCGCCCGGCCTCGTGCATCCGCCACAAGAGATTCGCGGCAATCACGGTTTTGCCTGAACCGGTAGCCAGACTCAGTAAGACCCGCGCGGGTTCGCTCTGTTGCTCGCAGAGAAGGATTTTCTCGAACGCCGCACGGATCGCGGCATCCTGGTAATAACGTGTCTTGGGGAACGCGGCGCTGTCCGGCATGAACAGCATCGCGGCTTCTGGTTTGGTCACATCCACGCCGCTGTCCTTGGCGTAGCGCGCGGTTAGATCATCGTGAGTCGGGAATTCCGGGAAGGGGAATGGTCCGTTTGGCATCTGATTCGGCTTGTCGAATTCCCCATAACGATGGCCGTTGGTTGCAAACACATACTGGACTTGGAATCGGGCACAATCAGCATAGCCCTTGGCCTGCTGCATGCCCTTCAGAGGGTCTTCGGTTTCCGCTTTGGCCTCAATGACTGCCACAGGAAGCGGCTTCGGCATATCCCCCACTTGAACACAGAGTAAATAATCGGTGCGGCCCGCGCCGGAACGGCGACGGCCTTTGCTGCCGGTGGGTTCGACTGGAGCGGGAGTTTCGAGTTTCAGCTTCCAGTGTTCGTTGTACCCTTTGTCACGAAGAACTGGATCGATTAGCCAGAAGCGGGTTTCTGCTTCGTTATAGCTCATACAGGTATGTCGCGATCGTTAAATTAGCGCCAAGTTGGTATTTGGTGGCCGAAGAATACCCGTTTCCCTGCGAGAAAGCACCTCGCCTTTCAGGGGACGGCAGGGGCGTAAAACGTGAAAGGTGAAACGTCAGGGGCGAGACGGGCCAAACGAGGTTTGAACTCAACTCTTCACACACGCGCACATTCCACGAGGCGGCTGGCCTACTCTCCTCTGCGCACGTACATTCGCATCCTCTTTCCCCGTTCAATGCCCAGCCAAGCAAGGGCGTGAGGAGCTTTTGACTGCGGCCGTCGAGCGAGGCCCTTCTGATGGCGCGCGCGCCGGGAGCAAAGAAAGCTCCTCACGCCCTTGCGCCACCCTCCGAGACCCCGCGTTGCACGAGCACCTTATTTATTTTCCACATCTCCCTCTAGGGGAGTGGCCGAGGCTGCCCTTCACTGCGCGCATCGGACGAGCACAGTTTCATCGTGCGCGTTCCGCGAGCAGGAGGACGACCAGGCTGCCCGTCTCCCCTCTTGAATCTTCGTTCTAGTGCGGACTATTCTTTCGCTATGGAGTTGCCGGATCTCAAGGACGATCCCTACCTGAAAGTATTGCGACCGCTCGTCGAAGCCTATCTGGCCTTCGAACTGCTCGATAGCCGTCACATAAGGTCCTTGCGCTTGACGCCCTCACAGTTCGAC
>JAGXAR010000029.1 GCA_018971525.1 Nitrospirota bacterium | reverse complement strand
TCATACTCTCCTCCAGGCTTTGACAATTGCCGTACGGGCGAACCGAAGTGTCGACATTGGTTATCCTGTCCCTCCTTGGAGCGGCAATTGCATCGTCCTGGTCCTCAATCTTAAGTCGTATGTCCACAAGCGACGGTGCAAGTTCTTGGGGGACAAATGTCGTCGATTTCTCTCGAACATTCCTTGACGTCCTACTGACTCACTAGCATGCAGGTCTCTGACCGACATGAAGAGCAAAGACTGTAGAAGAAGATTGAGCTGCACGATATTTTATGGCCTCTCACCATCACTTGCCCGAGGCGGAACGGAAATGAAGTCGCCCTCGCTATTGAGTCAGTCGTCGCTTCACGCCCAAAGGTTCATGCCCAGGCCAAAGCATTTTCTTCACGGTGTTTGAACCTCTGGCGACTTCCCCTGACCTACCAGCAGAAACGGGATTTGGCCCTCTATACAAAGGAGAGCCGGCGTGTGGATCATCGCCATCGCTCTCACCTGATTCACCAGCGCCACCCTGTTCTCTCGGCTGCGGGTCATCTGGGAAGCCGAGTAAAGAACCCCGCCCGGAAGGGCGGGGTTCTTTACTTCCCAGGCATCCGCAGCGCATCCGTCCATGATCGTGCCGCTTTCGCATCCGTCTCCGCTGGCTTCGTGCATTTCTTTCCCCGCACGCCATAGCTAATGGTGTCGGTCCGGATCGGGCAGGTGCCGAACGGGGTGCCGAAGGATACGACCCCTTCTATGACGGTGAGGATACTTTGCCCGTCGTCCTGGACCTTGAGGTTAAATTCGGTTTCTTTTACTGCGGCGGTGGCCACGGGTGTTTCCACTTCGAATAGCTTGGGCCCTCCGCTTGTTTTGGCCCACACCTCGCCTTGCTTCAGCCGGAGGATGCGCGTGGTGGGTTTGTCTTGTTCCCAGCGCGAGAGCAGCTTAAAACTCGTGCTTTCGTTGAGCGCCACTTGGATGCCTTCCTTAAACTCGATCAGGGCTTGGCTGTTGCCGTCTGTCTTAAGGGCGTCGCCTTCGTAGAGCGGCACGTTCCCTTTGCCCTGGAGTCGCTGCTCCACCCCGTCGGTGCGGACGATGGTCAGGGTGCCGATGGCATTGGTCGCCGATCCGACGGGGACGTTCTGCGCGTTGGAGATTCCCGTGAAGCCGAGGAAGAGACCAACGATTCCTGCCGTGGCTGCCAGTTGTCCTGTTGTCATCATGCTGTCTCCTTGTTCCGCATATTCATCTCGATAGCGGTTTTTGTCTGCATGGCTATCGCGAAACCACCACGCGTATCGGTTTGCGCCCGACCGGTACGGTGGCGAGCGTTTGACCCGTGCCTGTGTCGATGACGCGAATTTCGTTTCCCTTGTCATGCGCGACGAACAAGCGAGTCCCTTCCGGATTGGACCAGATGCCGTTTGGGCCTTCGCCGACCGCGATCTCATCCACGATCTTGAGGTTCTTAGGATCTCCTCCGAGGCCGACGACTTTGTTCTGGCTTCCGACTGTCACGTAGGCCAACGGTCCCTGCGTGCCTTTGTAGCCGAAGGCGATTTGCTGCGGTTTGTCGCCCACGACGAAGGTGCCAACTTTTTCGTGAGTCTCCGGGTCCAGCACATAGACATCGTTTTCTCCGGTGTTGACACCCCACACATGGCCATCGCGACTCACCACCAGGAAATGGGGATTGGCTCCGACGGGAATCGTCTTGACCACTTGATGAGTGGACGTATCGATCACCCCGACGCTCTTATCTCCCTGGCTGCTGACGTAGGCAAATCGGCCGTCGTGGGAGAAGGCCAGCCCGGTCGGCCCTTTGCCCACAGGGATGGTTCCAAGGATTCTGAACGTCGTCGTATCGATGATCGAGATGGTGTTCTCGCCGATGTTGGCCACCCATAGTTGGTTGTTGTCATTGGTCAACGCGACAACATGGCAGCGCTCGCCAGTATAGATCGACGCGATCGTTTCCAGTTTTCTAGTATCGATGACGGATATACGGCCGGATGCGAGGTTGGTTGCATAGAGGCGGCGGCCGTCTCGACTGATGGCCAAATCGTGGGTCGAATGGTTTTTGGTTGCAATGGTGCCGACCGGTTGAAACGTCGTCGCATCGATGACGCTCACGTCGTTCGTGCTTTCGTTCGCGACGTAAATACGAGGAGGCAGCGGAGGCGGCTCGTAGTTGATCGGCTGCAGCCAGTCCGGCCTGTCGGCACAGCCGGAGAGACCGACGATCAGAGATGCTGCGAGGGTGAGGCTCCGCGGTAGCACATTCATCGTATCGTCCTTTCTTGTTAGCGGACCTGGCCGAGGACCAGTTGGCCTTCGACCTCCCCTTTCTTGACGGGGTGCTGATTCTGACCTGTGACTTCCGGAACTTTTTTGGAGACGTAGGCATAGACTTCGTCGACGGTCACGATGCCGTCTTTGTCGGCGTCGGCTTTCCCCTTCAACCCTTCGAGCAGGTAGTAGGTAAACACTCCGTGGCCGAGGTCTTCCCGCTCTTCGCTGACCTCGCTGGCCTTGCTGGCGGTGAGCACCACTCGACCCTTGCCCTTCGACAGTCGAGTTAGAAAGTTTTCCGAGACGATAGCGCGCCGCGAGGCCGTCGCAAAGGTCCGGCCAGCCGTCGCTCCGCTATAGCAGGAATCGGAAATGAAAATGATGCGCTCCGGGGTGAGCCGCTGAAAGATGGTCTCGATCTCGCGCATCGGCAAAGCGGTCGTATAGAGGTCGCGTGGGTCGGCGTCGTAGGGGACGATGTACTTCTCCAATCCATCGTCGTCGCCGGCTGAGGCGTCCGCCTCCGGCGCGCCATGTCCTGCATAGAAGACGATGACGGTATCTTTCTCCCCTGCTTTGCGTTTCAACTCGGTGCCGAGCGTGCGTTTGAGGTTCATCAAGGTGGCCTGCTCGTTCAGCAGCAGGGTCGTCTGTTCTTTGGGAATGCCGATGTGCTGGGTAAGGTACTCCTGGAACGAGAGCGCATCCTTGTCGGCGTACCGCAGAGGCTGCACCGCTCTGTATTGCGAGATGCCGATGACGACCGCCCAGATCTTTCCGCGATCGGCAATACGTGTCACGTTCAACGTCCGACTGGCTGAGAGATTCTCTTGATCGATGGCGGTGACGACGATCTGGTTTATTCCTTCGTGGAGCACGAGTCTCTCGGCAAACTCCAGATTGGTCTGGATGTCCGTCCCTCCGGACTTCACGGCGATGCCTCGGCTCTCTCGCTGTGTGACGAGCTGGCCGTTGAGGCGGATCTCGATCCGGGCCATGCCTTTCTCGCTGGCTGCGGCGCCGGTCAGGCTGATCCGCTCCACGCTCACCTCGATGCCATCGGACGGTGTGGCCAGCGCGATGACGGGCGGCGCATTCTGAAACAGCTTCACCACGGGCGCACCGGTGATCGCCGGAATCGGCATGGCGCCTTTGACCGGCTGAGAAGTTTCAGTGACGTCGTGTTTGGCAATCCAGCCCACCTCATTCAGCGACATCTGGATGCGATACCAGTCGCCGAGCTCACCAGTGACGGCTAATGCTTGATCTTTTACTCCGGAGGCAATTACGGATGTTTCGGGTCCCGCGCCACTGTGAATGTTGACGGAGGCAGGCCCGATGGTGACGAGCTTATTGGAGGCGATAATCTGCGGAGCTGTCCGATGATCCACAGCCAGCTGCACCGTTTCGTCCAGCATGGTGTTCGAGCTGCGCTCCCGGATGAACAGTCTGACCGGCAGCTGCTCGTCACGGATGTCTTTCCCGACGAAGAGGTTGACGGTTGCGCTTTTGGCTTCGTCAGGTTTTAGCGGTCCAAATTCGAGGAGACTTTTGTTGAGGCGGAGACTGTGATTCGGTGGGGTTGTCACGTCGACGGAGGTGTGTTGCGCCGTGACGGTCCCGACATTCTTCACTGTGATGAGGAGATCGACGGCTTCTCCTTTTTGAATGCGCCCGTCGCCGTTGCCGACCGAATTGCCGGTCCCGTTGTCGATCACCTGCAGCGTGTACGCGAAGCGGGGACGGGGCAATCCCTTGAGGGTCAGCACGGCCTTCAATTGATCCGGCACGAAACCGTTGTATTCCTCGAATATGAGATGCAAGGGGATGTTGGCGTCGGGCCGGTCACCGGGGATCTTGATGGTGACGATATCCTCGCTGCTCTGCCCCCCGTCGATCCGCCCGAAATAGAAGAGGTGACCGTCAAGCGAGGGATCGTCGCTCTTGGTTCTTGCTTGGAAGCGATAGAGCGGGCCTTTGCCTTTGTTCTTGATCGCAAGCGAGAGAGTGAACTCGCTCCCGGCTTTCACCTCGGTCGGTCGAATCTCGAGATCGGCTTCAGGCAGCGGCGGCGGTGATGGCGAAGCGCCGATCTCATTGCCGCGTTTCTGTATCTTTTCTGTCAGGGTGGCCGTCAGTGCCGGCGGGGCTGGTGGCTGGAGTCGGACCGTACGATCTCGGCCTCCGGACGCGAGCAGCATCCCATCCGGCGAGACGGCGACCGACCAGACCGGGCCCTTGTGCCCGCCCAGCGTATGGCGTTCGTTGCCGGAGTTCACGTCCCAGACACGGATGGTCCCGTCCGCGCCGGACGACACGAGGGACCGTCCATCCGGCGAAAAGACGAGTGCATACACTTCCCCTTTGTGGCCGGTCATCGTCAGGTGCTCCTGACTCTGGTCGAGATCCCAGAGGCGAATCGATCCATCGGCGGACGCGCTTGCGAGCCATTGGCCGTCCGGGCTGAACGTGACCGCCTGAACGGCGCCTGTGTGACCGGTCAGAACACTGCGTTGTCTGCCTGTGGCGACGTCCCACAGATGGACGTGTGTGTCGCTGCTTCCTGTCGCCAAGGTTTTCCCGTCAGGCGAAAACCGAATGGAGAAGACTACTCCGAACTGTCCCCGGACGGATTTGATTTCTTTGCCGGTGGCGGCATCCCACATGCGGAGGCTGCCGTCGTTTCCTCCGGTGGCGATGGTGTTGCCGTCCGGAGAAAATGTGACTGCTCGGACGGCTCCGAAGTTGGACGTGACGGCTTCGAGTTCTCTTCCGGTTGCCACGTCCCATAGACGAACCGATGTGTCGGCGCTGCCGGAGGCGAGGACCCCTCCGTCCGGTGAAAATGCGAGTGCGTGGATGGTTCCCATGTGACCGCGTAGGAGACGAAGATCCCGGCCGGTTTCGGCCTCCCACAATCGGATGGTCTGATCGGTTCCGGCCGAAGCCACTAGTTTGCCGCCCGGAGAAAACGTGACGGCGAGGACTTCGTTCGTGTGTCCGATCAGAACCCGCGTGGTCAGTTCAAGGGCAAGTCCGATGGCTGGCAGTGTGCTCAGCCCCGCCACCAGCATGATGGTGAGTGAGCCGAAACGATTCATGACACGGTTTCTGAATAGTCCGGCCATGACGCCTTTCTTTTCGGGCTGCCTGCACATGAGGCCGAAAGAGTGCGACTCAGGACCTTCGCGTGGAGATCCATGTGTAGGTCGCGTCCTCCAGACTGCAGGTTCGAAAAATTGAGGCGAGCTAGTCTATTTCTAGGTGTTGGAATTTGTCAAAGGAATTGGGCGGGCCTCCCCCTAAAGAGGGGGTAAAAATCCTGACGTGTGAAGGGTTTTAGGCAACATCTGAGGTGAGGAAAAGGGGGCTGTGTTCCCAATTATTTATGAAGAGTGGTGTCTGGTTTGTTGTTCTGCGTGATAGGAACTGCGGACCAGAGGGCCTGATTCGACATGGGTAAAGCCGAGGGCCATCCCCTCCTCTTTCAATAACGCAAACTCGCTGGGATCGTAGAAGCGCGCAACAGACAGATGCTGTCTTGTCGGTTGGAGATATTGGCCAATGGTTATGATGTCGCAGCCGACGGAGCGGAGGTCGCGCATGACTTCGCGGGCCTCGCCCATGGTTTCTCCCATCCCAAGGATCAATCCGGACTTGGTGCGCATGCCCAATTGCTTCGCCTTGCCGAGTAACTCGATCGAACGCTGGTACTTCCCTTGTGGTCTGATTGCCGGAAATAGCCGCCGGACGGTTTCGATGTTGTGATTCAGAATCTCCGGCTTCTCGACGCAGACGATCGCGAGGGCGGTTTCATTCCCTTCGAAATCCGGGATCAAGACTTCAATCGTGCAGTCAGGGCTGAGTTGTCTGGTCTGCCGGATCGTTTCCACAAAGATTGCGGCGCCGCCATCTTCCAGTTCATCCCGGTTCACCGATGTGATCACGGCATGTCTCAGGCCCAACGCCTGGACCGCTTCTGCGACGCGCCGCGGTTCTTCATGATCGATCGCCAGCGGTCGCCCTGTCTCGACTGAACAGTAGTGGCAACGTCTGGTACAGATGTCGCCCAGGATCAGAAATGTGGCGGTGCGTGCGTTCCAACATTCCCATCGGTTCGGGCATCGCGCTTCTTCGCAGATGGTGTGGAGCTTGAGCCGGTCCATCGTCTGCTTGATGTCGAGGTAGTCTGGACCGGTTTTCGCTTGGACTTTGAACCAGGGCGGCAAACGGCCGGGCCGGCCCTCTGCTGATGGCTGATGGCTGATAGCTGCTTGGGAATTAGCCTTTGAAGCCCGAAGCTGTTCCAGCGGCACAAAGCTCATGGATTCTCCTTCAAATGGATAACTCAGAAGGGTGTTCAAGGATGCGTTTGAACTCCTTCAGGAAGCCGGCCCCCTGCACACCATCGAGCGCCCGGTGGTCACAGGATAACGTCACCTTCATGCGCCGGCCCGCCTTGACCGTGCCGTCTTTGACGACGGGCACGTCGCGGATGGCGCCCACAGCGATGGATGCCGCCTGAGGGGGGATGAGCACCGCAATGAAATTTTCCACGTCGAACATTCCCAAGTTTGAAATCGAGAAGGTGGCGTCGGTGTATTCCTGCGGCTGCAAGCGTTTGTTCCTGGCACGCTCGATCAGCGTTCGCGATTCGCTCGAGATATCCTCCAGCGACTTCGCGTCGCAATTGCGAAGCACCGGCGTGATCAACCCGTCATCGATGCCGACGGCGATGCCGATATCAATGCGCGCATATCGCCTGATGGCATTGCCGGTGAATGACACATTGATGTCCGGATGGCGGGTGAGCGCGATCGCTGCGGCTTTGATCAACAAGTCGGTGACAGAGGGATGCGTTGTCCGGTTCTGTTTGAACTGATCACGGAACCGCTCTGCCTGCTCCATATCGATCTCGCTCGTCAGGTAAAAGTGAGGCACCGGCGCTTTGCTCTGTGTCGTCGCTCGCGCAATGGCTTTCCGCATCTGGCTCAGGGGTTGGTCTGTTCCCGCCGGCAGAATCTGCGTTGGCGACGCCTGGGCTTTCACGACATCCTCTTCCACAATTCGCCCGCCGGGACCGGTTCCAGTGATGGCAGAGAGATCGATTCCCCGGTCGGCAGCAAGGGCTTTCGCGCGGGGCGAGGCGAGGACACGAGTTCCCGCTGGACTCGCGGGTGAAGCCGGTGCCGGACCGGCGCCAGGGGGCGCGCTTGTCCTGGTTCCGCCGCCGGACGATGGCGCGGCAGTGATGGTGTCGGCCAATGCCGAGGTGATGTCCTCATCCGCTCCGCCGATGACGCCGATCAACGTTCCGGACATCACGGTTGCTCCGTCCTGCACCAGGATCTTGCGTAGGGTGCCGGATGCAAAGGCCTCGAGGTCCATGACGGCCTTGTCGGTTTCGATTTCGGCGAGCGACTCCCCTGCCTGCACCGGATCACCTTCGCGTTTTTTCCACGCAAGAAGGACGCCCTCTTCCATCGTGTCGGTTAATTTTGGCATCACGATCCGACTAGCCATGTGTGTCCTCACTCCGTCGCAGGAAAGAGCGAAACAATTGCATCAGCCATCCGCCCTTCTGTTCCGTCTCGCGCGCGGGGTCCGGATACTCAATCCAAGGCTCCTGAGAACCCAGGTAGGTGCCATCCCGGACGCTCAGTTGGCTGCGGAGTTGCGAGTAGCCCTCTCCTTGGAGCGTGCGAATTAATTGCTCCAGCGCGGCCGCCGGTGTGTCGTGTGCTCTGGTCACCACACGCGTCGTTTCATATCGCAGAATAGCTTGATAGCCTCCGCCCGCTTGCTCAAACACGACCGGTCTACTGAAGCCGCGTTCGAGTGGATCGGAGCCAGCCAATTGATGTTTCTCCTGTGACTGGTCTGACATGATCAGATTGCTTAAAAACTAAGTTGACTGTCCTGGAATTCGCTGTCCTATCCCTCTCTCAAATGGAAAGAACGCACAATAGGATGTTCAAACAGGCTGTCCCGCGAGGCCGCAGGGGATGACAAAGCCGGAACATAGCCTTCTCACCCCTCCCGAGCTGGAGAGCAGCTCTTTCCCGATTGGCTACGTTAAAGGTTTTGTCGAGCCAGAAACAACGCTGGTCTCCTATTTCACCTCCTGTCAGAGAGCCCGGAACACTGCCAAGAGATCGCTCAATGCAATGGTCTTGTTCCGCAGGATGGCGCGCTGTGCCTGCATCGGCTCCATCGCCGAGGCTCGCTCATGGCCGCCTTTCAAGATCGCTGCTCCGAGGGCGAGCACGTCCTTGCATTCCTTCTCGACTTTGCTCTTGACCACTGGATTCACCGCGAGAATGTCTGCCATTGTTGCGCGCGTCTTAGAGAGATGCGCATGCAGTTCCTCATCCGGGTATGTCTTCCTGGATGCCTCATCGAGGCAGCGATCGAGGTACTGCGTCAGGAACACATAGAGCCGAACGAGCGTCTCCGTGATCTCGATATGACCGGGAGCCTGGGCTTGTGATGACATGGGTGATCGTGCCTCCTTCGTTTACTGTGTGCCGCACAGGGATTTGACGGCTTCGATGACGCGCGCCTTGTCCGGGATGGCGGCATCTTCTAATGGACGACTATAGGGCATCGGCACATCTTCGCCCGTGACGCGCTGGATGGGGGCGTCCAGATAGTCGAACGCCGCCGCGTACACGCTCTCGGCAATCTGCGCACCCAGCCCGCAAAAACGCCAGCCTTCTTCGACGATCACGAGACGGCCGGTCTTTTTGACCGAGGCCACAATCGTGTGGAGGTCCAATGGTTTGAGGGTACGGGGATCGATAACCTCGACCTCGATGCCCTCTCGACTCAGATGATCGGCTGCTTCCAGCGCCAGCAGGAGCATCTTCGAGTAGGCAACAATCGTGGCGTCGTGTCCGGCACGCTTCACCTCGGCGACACCGATGGGGATCGTGTATTCCCCGTCTCCGACATCCCCCTTTGTTCCGTACAGCAATTGCGCTTCCAGGAAAATGACAGGATTGTTGTCCCGGATCGCGCTCTTCAGCAGGCCCTTCGCATCGTGCGGCGTGGCCGGCGCGATCACCTTCAATCCCGGCACGTGACAGAACCAGGCCTCCAGACTTTGCGAATGTTGCGCGCCTAACTGGTGAGCTGCGCTGCCCGGTCCGCGAATTACGATCGGCACTGACAACTGCCCCCCCGACATATAATGAATTTTGGCGGCGTTGTTGACGATCTGATCCAGCGCCAGAATGCCGAAATTCATAGTCATGAGCTCGACGATGGGATGCAACCCCGCCATGGCGGCGCCGATTGCCAGGCCTGTGAAGCCGGCTTCCGTGATCGGAGTATCCACCACCCGTTGCGGGCCGAATTCCTCCACAAAACCCTTGCTGACCTTAAAGGCGCCCTGGTAGTGGCCGACTTCCTCGCCGATCAGAAAAATGCGCGAGTCTCGACGCATCTCCTCGCACATGGCCTGGTTGAGAGCTTCGCGATAGGACAGCACCATGGATTATCTTACTCCTCCCGCATCACGTCGGTGTATAAGGCCGATGGGGTTGGAAAAGGGCTGTCATCCGCGAACTTGACGGCGGCCGTCACGACGTCGCCGACTTCTCTCTCAAGCTGCACGAAATCGGTCTCGGCGCCGAGGTTGTTGCTCAGGATCGTCTGCTTCAGCAAGAGCAGAGGGTCGCGTTTGCGGTGCTCCTCCACTTCTGCTTTGGTCCGGTAATGTCCGTGTGCCGGGTCGGACATTGAGTGGCCCATGAACCGATAGGTCATCGCCTCGATGAAAAATGGTCCCTGCCCCGCGCGCGCCTGCTCGACGACCTTTCGCATTACATCGCGCACAGCCAGTACATCCATACCATCCACGCGTTCAGCCATGATGCCATAGGACCGGGCCGTCCCTGCCACATCCGCATAGAGCGCGATGGCCCGCTCAGACGACGTCCCCATACCGTAGCGGTTGTTCTCACAGACGAAGATCACGGGAAGTTTCCACAAGGCGGCCAAATTAAGCGCTTCGTGCGCCTGGCCGCTCGGGATCGCCCCTTCACCGAAGAAGCAGACGGTCACAAGGTCGAGTTGTTGATACTTGGTCGCGAAAGCGAGGCCTGTGGCAAGCGGAATGTGGCCTCCGACAATGGCGTAGCCGCCCATGAACCGGCGCGGGGCATCCACCAGATGCATGGAGCCGCCTTTGCCCTGGCATAGGCCCGTCGCTTTGCCGAACAGTTCGGCCATCACGTGGCCGGGGTCGGAGCCTCGGGCGAGACAGTGCCCGTGGTCGCGGTACGCGCTGATCGCATAGTCATCCGGTCGAAGCGCGGCGATGGCCCCGACCGCAATGGCTTCTTCGCCGATATAGAGATGCAGGAATCCGGCAATTTTCGCGAGGGCATACATCTCCGCAGATTTTTCTTCGAACCGGCGGATCAGCAGCATTTGACGATAGAGGTGCAGCAAGTCGACCCGGTCCATAGTTGGCATTATGAAGAGCCTAGAAACCGGACTCAACTCCGACCATCTGAGTTCAGACAAGCACCTTCACGTCGGTGCCATCGATCTGTACTTCGTATCGCTCCACTTTTGCTGAGGGATTTGCCACGCAGGCGCCTGTGGTGACATCGTATTGCCAGCCGTGCCAGGGACAGGTCACGACGGACCCTTCAAGATCCCCCTCGCCGAGCGGGCCGCCGCGATGGACACAGGTGTTATCGATTGCGTGGAATGCCCCATCCACATTAAAGATCGCGAGGGTCTTGCCGTTCACTTCTGCGACGATGCCGTGGCCCGGTTTCACTTCGGTGGTACCTGTCACCCGTACGAACTCTCCCATCGCCTGTCCCGTCCTTTCGTCTCTCGGTTATGTTTTTGCAAACGGTTTTTTGATTTTGTTCAGCAGACTTTCGATCGGCGGAACTCCCTTTGCGGTGCCGGTGACCTCCGCGATAATTTTCTGTGCGATCTCCCGGAACGCCGCCGATTGCGGAGACGCTGGATTGGCGACGACGATCGGGTTGCCCGAGTCTCCGCCATCGCGAATCGCCGGGTCGATCGGCACTCGACCGAGGAACGGTATCCTGAGTGTGGCGGCGGCCCGCTCCCCTCCCCCGTGCGAAAAAATTTCTGTCCGCTCGCCGCAGTGGCCGCAGAGAAAGTAACTCATGTTCTCCACAATGCCAAGGAGCGGCACGTTCACCTTTTGGAACATCATCATGCCTTTACGGACATCGTGCAGGGCCACTTCCTGTGGTGTCGTGACGGTGACGGCGCCGGTCAGCGGGACCAACTGGGTGAGGGTGAGCTGCGCGTCTCCGGTGCCGGGCGGCAGATCGATGAGCAAGTAATCCAGTTCGCCCCATAGCACGTCGCGGAAGAGTTGTTGAATGGCGGTGTGGACCATCGGACCTCGCCAGACTACTGCGGTGTCTTCTGGTACGAAGAAGCCCATGGAGATGAGTTTGACGCCGTGACTTTCGGCGGGAACGATCTTGCCGTCTTTCTGTTCCGGCGGTTTGGTCACGCCCATCATCATGGGAATGTTCGGACCATAGATATCCGCATCGAGCAGACCGACCTTGGCGCCGGTTAAAGCGAGGGCCACGGCGAGATTGACGGAGACCGTGGATTTGCCGACCCCACCTTTACCGCTGCTGACGGCAATGACATATTTCACGCCGGGAATGAGATTGTCTTTCCCGTGACCGGTCTGGGGGGCAGCGGGATGTTCATCAGCCATGGAGCGCTCCTTCTGTGCTTGTACAATCGAGTAGGACTGGCTCTCGGGCCAGCCGCTCCATCATAAGCGAAGGGCAGGGTGAAAGAAAATGGGTCTAATGGGTCTATTGAGCTATGGAGTGATGCCGCGATTGGGACTGCGGACCTATCCCGCAAGTCTCGTGTGCAGGTAAGTCGCCGATTGTCTTGCGACAGCTCAGACACCTAAGCTGACTCGCAGACTTCTGTTTGTTTGAAATCCGCGAGTCAGCAATGGTGCTCAGCGGTGATGGAGCCCGAGGATGAGAAGCAGGATGAAACTGCCTGTCGAGCTGGATCTTTCAGATCCATTACCCTACGGTGGGGTCGTTGCGGCGCAGATTGTGCGCGAGCCCGAGCATCCATAGGGTGTAAATGATCCATTTCGAGGGGTCGAAATTGTACCACTTCGGTCCGTTGCGAAAATCGCGCGCATAGGTGTGATGAAAATTGTGATAACCTTCGCCAAAACTGACGAAGGAGATCAGCCAGCTATCGCGACTGCTGTCCTTCGTGCCGTGGGGCTGGGTCCCCACCATGTGGCAGAGTGAATTGATCGTGAAGGTGGAGTTCAAGACCATGAACATCCGGAAGAGACCACCCAATAGGAAGGCGCTGATGCCGCCCTGCCAGCCGCCGTGCCAGACACCGAGGGCAAAGGGTAGCAGGAGTCCGGTGACCACGATCGGCCAGTAGTAGCGATGTTGCCACATCACGACAGGGTCGCGGCGCAGACGAATCTCGTACTTTTCCGTGCGATGGGGGGTATTGTAAAAGAGCCAGCCGCAGTGGCTGTGCCAGAATCCCTTCGTGACGTTGTAGGGATCTTCTTCCCGATCAGTCTTGGCGTGATGGCGGATGTGATCGCCGCCCCACTTGAGGGCGGAATTTTGCAGAGCCCACCCACCGGCGACGAGGATACAGGCCTTGACCCAGTTCGGACATTCGAAGCTCTGATGTGACACCAACCGATGATAGCCGATGGTGATGCCCATACCTGTGACGATGTACATCACAAAGGATAGGATCCAGTCGAAGAGGCTGAACCCGTAGTAGTAACCGTAGAGTGGGATGCCGACAATAGTAGCGGCGACGATGGCGCAGAATAGCACAAAGTTTAAAGGCACAAAGCTGTCTTCTGTAGTTGTGGCGACCATTACCTCTCCTTGGAGAACTCATCCATCGCTTCATCGGACCACCTCATGGGGAAGACGAAGCACTGACAACAGCATACCGAATATACGCGAATGTTTCAAGAGAATGCTCACAGTGTATACTGACGATATCCCTTCGTTTGACTGAGAGTGGGTGGCGATGTCGACAATTTCTTCCCCTCTTGAACCTGCGGTTCGCCGTATCGGTGAACAGCTCTTTCGTCTCTCTGCCGGTCGAATTCCGACTCTCTTTGAGCGCGGCTGGTGGTCGCAAACGGCCCTCAACCTGGCCATGCAGGACAGCGTCTTTAAGACACAGCTGTTTCGATTCATTGATGTCCTGCCCTCGGTCACAGACGACGATTCGGTGATCACGCTGGCTCGCGAGTACTTGGGTGATGGCAACACTCAACTCTTCGGCGCCCAATGGGGTCTCAAAGCCCTCTCCGCTACCAGATTGGGGACTTGGCTCAGCGGCAAGGCGATCAGAAGCCAGGTCGAGCAGATGGCGCGCACCTTTATTGCCGGAGCGACAGTCGAGGAAGCGGCGCCGAAGTTGACCGATCTTTGGCAGCATGGGCGAGCCTGGTCGGTCGACTTGTTGGGCGAGGCCACTATCAGCGACCGTGAGGCCGATCGGTACCGCGATCGCTGTGTGGGAGCCCTGACCCTGCTCGCACGAGTGGCGTCCTTGTGGCCGCCCCTTCCCTTACTGGAGCGGGACCATCTCGGGCCGATACCGCGGGTCCAACTCTCCATCAAAATTTCCGCCCTCACTCCGCATCTCGACCCCATCGATCCGGAAGGGAGCTACCGTTCCGTGGCGGCGCGGCTTCGACCCATCCTCGATCTGGCGATGCGCCTGCCCGCTTCGTTGATCTTCGATATGGAACAGGCCGAGACGAAAGCGTTGCTGCTGGAGATCTTCACCAGGCTCTTTGCGGAACCGTACTACAAGGCCTATCCCTATGCGGGCCTTGCGTTGCAGGCCTATCATCTTGAAACGGCACGAGATATCGAGGGGCTCCTGGCCTGGGTTCGCCAGCGTGGGGCGCCCATCACGGTTCGACTAGTGAAAGGGGCCTACTGGGATTCGGACACGATTCGCTATCGGCAACGAGGCTGGGCTGTTCCCCTCTTTGAAGAGAAGGTGCAGACGGATGCCAACTATGAAACGCTCACGCGTCTCCTTCTGTCTCAGACGTCCGTCATACGACCGGCCTTCGGGACACACAATCTCCGTACGTTGGCTTACATCGAGGCGGTTGCGGAGTCGCTAGGGCTCCCTCCGGAGACCTGGGAATATCAGATGATCTTCGGCATGGCCGAGCCCTTTCAACATGCGGTCACGCAATATGGGCGACGATTGCGGCTCTATACGCCGGTCGGAGATCTGCTTCCAGGCATGGCCTATCTCGTACGGCGATTACTCGAAAACACCTCAAATGAATCGTTCCTGCGGAAGGAGTATGTGGAGTCCCAACCTCTGAGCACATTGTTGGCTCCGCCTGTCCCTGAGGGTCTGAGTCAGAAGCAGCCCGTTTTGTCTCAGCAAGCCGGTACGCGCGAGTTTCGAAATGAACCGCAGCGGGATTTTGCGCAGGCCGACAGCCGAGTGGCGATGCAGCGGGCCCTGGCGACCGTGCGGTCGCAACTGGGCCGCCAGTGGACTGCGTCGTCCGGGGGGCTTCGCCTGACGGGGCCTCTCATCGAGTCTCGCAATCCCGGATGTCCGGATGAGATCGTGGGCCGGTTGTCCAGCGCAAGTCCTGTGGATGTCGAACAGGCGGTGCGCCTGGCGGTTCAGGCATGGGAATCTTGGCGTGACACCACATCAGAACGGCGAGTGGACATCTTGCGAGCGGCCGCCGCCCTCATGCGAACGCGGCGCGATGAGTTGGCGGCATGGGAGATTCTGGAATGTGGAAAGCCGTGGCGGGAGGCGGATGCGGACCTCGCGGAAGGGATCGATTTTCTGGAATTTTATGCATCGGACTGGCTCAGGCTCGCTCCCCCAAGACGGTTGGGACAGGAGCCGGGTGAACTGAACCAGCGTCTTTATAGTCCTCGTGGGGTGACGGCCGTCATCGCCCCGTGGAATTTCCCACTGGCGATTCCTACCGGTATGGTGTCGGCGGCACTCGTTACCGGAAATCCCGTGATCTTCAAACCTTCCGAGCGTTCGTCGATGGTCGGTCACTGGCTCACGGAGATTTTGCGGGAGGCCGGTGTGCCTGAGGGGGTATTCTGTTGTCTGCCTGGTGGGCCCGACATCGGGCGAGCGTTAGTGCACCATCCCGAGATCGCGACAATCGCGTTTACCGGTTCGAAGGACGTGGGGCTCGGCATCCTGAAAGAAGCCAGCATGCCGGTGCCGGGACAACACATGGTCAAGCGGGTCCTGGCTGAGATGGGAGGGAAAAACGCGATCATCGTGGATGAGTCAGCGGATCTCGATGACGCGATCACCGGAGTGGTCACGTCGTTCACCGGCTATGCGGGGCAGAAATGTTCCGCCTGCTCGCGGGCGATCGTGCATGCTGCGATCTACGATAGTTTCCTGGGTCGCCTCAAAGAGGCGGTGTTGAGTCTGAGAGTCGGAAATCCGGAAGAGCCGGGCACGCAGGTCGGGCCGGTTATCGACCGTCGAGCACAGTCGAAGATTCAGGAATACATTGAGATTGGGAAGAAGGAAGCCCGCCTGCTGGTGGAAGGGGCTGTGACGGGACCCGGGTGGTATGTCGTGCCGACGGTCTTTGCGGATGTGGCGCCGACACATCGAGTGGCCCAGGAAGAAATCTTTGGGCCAATCCTCGCGGTGATGAAGGCTTCCTCGTTTCAGGAAGCGCTGACCCTGGCCAATTCGACGGCCTATGCACTCACCGGCGGGGTCTATTCACGAAGCCCGGCCAATCTTGAGCTGGCACGGCAACGGTTCGATGTAGGGAATCTCTATCTGAATCGTCCGATCACCGGCGCGTTAGTCGGCCGCCAGCCGTTTGGAGGCCATCGACTCTCCGGAGTCGGAGCGAAGGCTGGAGGTGAAGAGTACCTGACGCAATTCGTGGTCGCCCGTGTCCTCAGCGAGCAGACCCTCCGTCGAGGATTCGTGCCGCCCGAGTGAGGCCTTCGGCGGCTTGATCTCGTAAGATTCCAGTTCTTCCATGATATCCGTGACCACGCCCCGGTCTTCCAACGGCGAGAGTTCCTGCCGCTCAACGTACTTGACCAAGCCTACGCCCTTCGCGAACCAAGCAGTCATCACATCGGTCCCGAGGGCTGTCCTGTTCGCGCCTGAGAGATGAATCTTCATCTGCATGCGCGCTTCCACCTTCACGGCATCCTTGAACGTGCCGGCCGGCACGGTGACCGATTCCTGCCCCACTACCGTGGCATCGCCCTGCGCATCGGCCTTTTCGTTGATGCCGTCCCGATCCATATCGGTGCCAAAGTCCAGCCCCTTGCGGTTGAATTGTGAGAACGAGCTCGAGACTTTCATCGGGAAGCGCACGATCTGATAGGGCACGAGCTGTTTTTCCAAGGGCGTGCCAGGTTCCGAGCCGTAATAAACGATGCCGACGCTATCGCGGCGGTAGAAACTATCCGATGGGCCATGGTTGCCTGGATTGGTATCGTGGAACACGGTGGCCGTCATGCCCTTGATGGTTTTCGTGCCGGTGACCGAGGAGACATTGGAGAAAAATTTATGCTCGATCGTTTGCAAAGGCCCTTCAGTAATCTGGCCACGATAGTGCCATTCGTTCCCGATCTGATCGGGGAAATAGTCGGGGGATTGGGCAATGACGCTTGCGTCTTCCGCTGCGAGAGGCGCTGACCAGGTGCTCAAGACAAGCAGTAGGACAGTTCCCACGATGAGGGCCATTCGATATTCCGGCTTCTTCAGCGGCATGCGCGAGGTCCTCCACTGGTTGAACGATGCGGTGACCGTACCATAGGAATCCTGGAGGCGGCAAGGGAAGGAGGAGAGCTATGTTGCGTCAGCAGACTTGCCTTCACTCAATATCCCACCCATAATCTCATGCCTATGAGAGGCGACGAACCATGACGATGCTGAGCACTGCTCGCGATCCGGCAAGCGAATCCAAACATTCGGTCCTTGTGACCGGTGCGTCCGGAGCGATTGGTCGCGCGATCAGCCTGGCCTTTGCGGCGGCCGGCTGGTCTGTCGGGGTCCATTACCATCGAAACAAGGCGGCTGCCGAGAACACGCTCACGCAAGTGGTGGCCGTCGGTGGAACCGGGGCGCTCTACGAAGCCGATATTCGCGAATCACATGCGGTGCAGCAGATGGTGGAAGCCTCCTGCCGCCGGACACCTATGCCGTCGGTGTTCATCTGCAATGCCGGAATCGGAGGGAGCCATCTCCTTCTTCGGCAGCATGAAGTAGATTGGGCCGAGATGTTGGCCACGAATCTAACGGGAACATTTCACTGTCTCCGCGCCATGGCCCCTCCCCTCCTCGCTCGAGGCGGCGGGTCAATCGTCGTGATTGGATCGCATGCCGGGTTCCATGGCTCAACGGGACAAGCCGCCTATGCGTCGTCAAAAGCCGGTCTTGTCGGTCTGGTGAACACAGCAGCCCAAGAATGGGGAGCGGGCAACGTTCGTGTGAATCTCCTATTGCCCGGCTGGCAGAAGACGGGATTGTCAGAAGCGGCCATGCCGGAAGGCGATTATTGGAAAGGCCATGCGTTGGGCCGGCCACCGTCACGAGAGGAAGTTGCCAAGACGGTCTTGCATCTGGCGCAACTCAACGATTTGTCGGGACAGGTATGGAACTGTGATAGTCGAATCCTATAGCAGGATGCGGAAAAAGTCCGCCATCGGCCACAGACTGTGTCGCGTGAAGCGCGAAACATGCGAGAAAGCCGCGACGGGGACAGATTGGATTTCCACCACGTTTCGCCCGCTTCGCTCGTCCCCCTTGTCTCGCTCCGCTATCCTGCCGGAGTGTTCTCCTCTTGTGCCACATGTGCGGACCATCGAAGTTCAACCGTGCCAACATAGTTTTTCCGCAGCCTGCTAGGATCCAATCTATGAGACGAACTAAACAAAAAACTAACGATTCCAGCCTGCGAGGGATCTTTGTCACTGCGACCGATACGGGTGTCGGGAAAACACTCGTCACTTCTGCGCTCGTTGCGCGTCTGACTCAACGGGGAATCGATGTGGGCGTCATGAAGCCGATTGAGACAGGGGTTTCGCGATCGACCAAGGCTCAGTCTGATGGAGCGCGGCTACGAAGAGCGGCTGGAAGCCATGATCCGATTGTAGAAGTCTGTCCTTATGTCTTTCGACTTCCAGTGGCCCCGCTCTCTGCCGCACGAGCGGAAGGAACGACCGTGCAAGTGGCCACCATCCTACGAGCCTTCCGTGCCCTGCGTAAAAAACATGCGCTTGTGATGGTTGAAGGCGTCGGCGGGGTGCATGTGCCGATCACGGGAACGGCCGATGTATTGGACCTAGTGCAGCGCTTGCGACTCCCTGCCATCGTGGTCGGACAGTCGGGTTTGGGGGGAATCAATCACGCGTTGTTGACGCTTCACGCGCTCCGCAAGAAAAAAATCCCGATCCTGGCATTGGTCTTGAATCAGCTTCGACCAGTGCATACGAATACAGCTCGGGCGCAGGAACAATCGACCGTGAACCTACTTCGTCGGCTTGCCGGGGTTCCCGTGGTGGGACCTCTCCCCTACAGCCCGAGCGTGAATCGCAACTGGAATGAAGGCCTAATTCGTCTCGCGGAGACAGCGCCAATCACGAAGCTGGCGAGGCTGGTGTCAGCATGCGGGAGAGAAACCCCCTGACGGCCTCTCGGATATCTGCTGCCTTCAAGATCGCTGAGATGACCGCCACCCCGTCAGCTCCCGCGTTCATGACCGCCCCGACTTGCTCCATCTGAATGCCACCAATCGCAAAGACGGGCAACGACGTGAGGCTGCGCATCGAGCGTAACCCTTCAATTCCAACCACCGGGTCGTGGTCCTGTTTGGAACCGGGTGTGAAGATTGGACCAAAGCCAAGATAGTCCGGCTTCCCGGCGGTGGCCTCCCGCACCTGGTCGGAATTGTGAGTGGAGATCCCGATCAGCTTGTCCGGTCCCATCACCTTCCTCGCCAAGTCGAGCGGCAAGTCTCCCTGTCCCAGATGCACGCCATCTGCATCAACGGCCACGGCCAAGTCGCAGCGATCGTTTACGATGAAGAGAGCCCCTGTCTTTGCAGCAGCTTGTCGGAGTGCCAAGGCTTCCACGTAGGCTTCTTTCATTGATGCGGTCTTGTTGCGATATTGAAAGAGCGAGGCACCGGCCTCGGCCGCAGCCGTCAGCACCTCGACCAAGGGGCGCGCTGGACAGACCGACGGATCGAGAATGATGAAGAGGCCTGAGAGGGAGTGAGGACGCGCGGGATTCATGAGGCAGACATTCTAGCTTGAACGAGCGGTTAGTCGCTAGTAGGAGAAAGCTGGACTTTTGCGCGCTACGATATCCTTCCCTTTGCGTTCTTGTGCACGAGTGATTCAACTCTTTTACGCGAGAGGTGCGCGACGTCTCATCTCTCCAACACTCCAGCGATGTCGATCCTGGGAAACTCTGAATGTTCCGGTTGTTGCATCACTCGATCCGAAGCCCGTACAGTTGTTCTGGACGGCACAATAGCCCCCTCTACTCGGGGTAAGAAGTCCCGCGATATGTTTCCACTACCCTTCCGAGAAGAAGAGCTCCGCCCATGGTATAGTTTGTGAAACAGAGAGGTGTCTCATGCAATGGATGGTCATCATCATATCGGCTCTTTTGGTTTTAGGGCTTACACAGGCAGCCGCCGCAGCCTCATCGACTTCTGCCGAGAATCGCAAAGCAGAGGAGAGCAAAGGCATCACGGTGGAAGACCTCGGACGAGGGCTGAAGAGCGCGGCCCAGAATATCGAGAAAGAGATTCCCAAGATCGGGCCTGCAATCGGAAACGCGGTCAAGAAGATCACAGAGAAGGGACCGGAAAAATCGTCATCTCAAGAACCGGCGAAGCAGATGAAATAGCATTCCCTCCAGTCACGTCTCTCTCTTACAGAGCCCGCCATCGGGAATACGTTCCCTCCAAAACGCCAACCGTCTCTGTTCCTGCTCAACCATAATCATTGACAACTTCTTTTGCCTGAGTGTCTCGTTGAAAGAGTAAGCGGGGTGATAGCGATTGGCGGGGTTGAAGGGATTGTCTTGCGACCAGGTCCGGCAAGGGTCCAACGAGTTATAGGGCGCATACTGACCGGCCAGGCTGAAGAGATTGCCTCCGCAGTTCGATTGTAACGCGGAAGGGAGGATAGGGCTCAAGGTCTAGAAGTTCTGCATGCTCTTCATGCCTGTCTCCCCCTGCACGAGGCAGACGTGCTGTTCACTTCCACAGCTTCTGTGGATAACTCTGTGGATGAGAGGCTTGTCGCGTGAAAAATGGCCGACGCTGAGAGACCTAGTAGCAGTTTGCCTAAAAAGTGGGCATTGTGGCCTGTCCGCTGTATCCCCCATATTTTGTGGCTTGACGGATCAATCTTTTCTTTTTCCACCATCTGTGGTTCCGTGGCGCTTCTGAGCTGATTTCCTATTTGAAGCGGACGTCCTAATGTGGGGTGCATCGAAAAAAACACCACTTATGCACAGTTCCACGACTGTGCTGTGGAGGGAAGACCTTAGGCCTCAGCAGAATGTGGCCTGTTTAACTGATGTCTTGAGCAAGTGGGCCACTGGGGTTTTGCCTTGCGACCGAGACATTGGGGAGAGCGCAGTGGGAGAGAAGCCCGCTTCCATAATTTTTGAAGTTGTCAGCGTGTTTTCAACACAGTTGCATGGTCTACACAGGGAGCGGTTCTTGGAGGGGACTCACTCCGTGTAAACAGTTGAATGAGGCCGCTTTTAGCAGTGACCAAAATTGTTTTGCCTACCACCTGTCGCAGGATGCGCTCCAGTCTATTCCCCGAGCCTCACTAAACTGGAGCGTCGAGGCCGGTGACACACTATTCCAGACAAGGGGGTGGCAAACAGCGCAAAGAGAAGATGACCGCGTCGCGTGATGCGTTAACTGGCGAGGAATCGTTCGAGGAAGGTGGTGGAGACGTAGCCCTTTTGAAAGTCGGGGTCGTTGAGGATGCGTTTGTGCAGCGGAATGGTCGTCTTGATGCCTTCGATTACGAATTCGTCGAGAGCTCGGCGCATGCGCGCGATGGCTTCTTGCCGGTCACGCCCATGGGTGATGATCTTGGCGATCATCGAATCATAGAACGGGACGACCATCATGTTCGATTCCATCGCTGAATCGACGCGCACACCGAATCCGCCAGGCGCGCGGTATTTCGTGATCATTCCAGGACAAGGCGTAAACCTCTCCGGGTCTTCGGCGTTGATGCGACATTCGAGACTGTGCCCGCTGAGCTTGATGTCTTGCTGTTTGAACGAAAGGGATTGCCCGTCCGCGAGCCGGACTTGCTCCTTGATGAGATCGATGCCGGTCACCATTTCGGTGATCGCATGTTCCACCTGGATGCGGGTGTTCACTTCCATGAAGAAGAAGTTGTGGTCCTTGTCGAGCAGGAACTCGACGGTGCCGACATTCCGGTAGTGCACGGCTTTGACGGCTTCGACGGCGACGCGGCAGATCTCCCGGCGGAGTTTCTCGTCGACGGCTGGCGACGGCGTTTCTTCGAGAAGCTTCTGATGGCGGCGTTGGATCGAGCAGTCACGCTCGCCGAGATGCACCACATGCCCACGATGGTCGGCGGCAATCTGGACTTCGATATGGCGGGGCTCGAGAAAATATCGTTCGAGATAGACGGCATCGTTGCCGAACGTCGTCTTCGCTTCGGCCTGCGCGGCTTGAAATGCGCGCGCGAGATCTTCGGCCTTGTTCACGACGCGCATGCCGCGCCCTCCCCCGCCGGACGAGGCTTTGATGATGACGGGATAGCCGATCTTGGTGGCGGCTGCGAGGGCTTCCTGTTCGCTCTTCAGCTCACCGGGGCTGCCGGGTGTGACGGGTAAGCCTCGGCGGGCCACGATTTCACGCGCTTTGGCTTTGTCGCCCAGGAGGGCGATGTGTTCGGAGGTGGGGCCGATGAATTTGACGCCGATGGATTCGCAGACTTCAGCGAAGTGGGCATTCTCGGAGAGGAATCCGTAGCCGGGATGGATGGCGTCCGCCCCGGTGATCTCGGCTGCGCTCAGGACGTTGGGAATATTTCGGTAGCTGAGGGCGGCGTCGGGAGGCCCGACGCAGACTTTCTCGTCGGCGGCGCGTACATGGAGGCTCGCTGCATCGGCCTCTGAAAAGATCGCCACGGTCTTAATGCCGAGTTCCTTACAGGCACGAATCACCCGGAGCGCGATCTCACCGCGATTGGCTATCAACACTTTCTTGAACACGCGAGTACTCCGATGTGGGTCGAGGGAAGAGGGTTAGGGCGTGGCTGTCGGATCGACGAGGAAGAGCGCCTGGCCATACTCCACCGGCTTGGTGCTTTCAGCCAGAATTTTCGTGACCCGCCCATCCACCTCTGACTCGATTTCGTTCATCAGCTTCATCGCTTCGACGATGCACAGGACCTGTCCCTTTTTTACGTAATCGCCTTCTTCAACATAGGGGTCGGCGTCCGGCGAGGGGGACCGATAGAACGTCCCGACGATCGGGGACGCGATGGTGATCATGCCCGTCGTGTCTTCGGTCTGGGTGCCGGCTGCGGCGGGCGGTTGAGAGGCTGAGGTCGAGACGGACATCCCCTGTTCCGGGACAGTGGTCGTAATCGTTCTGACCCCGATTTCGTATCGCACACGGATCCTGAGGCCTTCGCGCTCCAGTTCCAGTTCGGTCAGGTTGTTCTTTTTGAGCAGATCAATCAGTTCTTGGATGTGCTTGGTCTGTTGTCCGGACAGCAAAGGCGTGCCTTGCCCACTCTGGTTTGCGGCAAAGGCCTGAGGCAAGATGATCGGCGACCCTCGTTTCCTCGACTTGCTGGACCTCTGTTTGCTCACCGAACGCGCTCCACATACTCTCGAGTACGGGTATCGATCTTGATCACGGTCCCGGTTTCCAGGTAGAGCGGGACCTTAATGGTGGCGCCGGTTTCTAGGGTAGCGAGCTTGGTGCCGCCTGTGGCTGTGTCGCCGCGGAAACCCGGTTCGGTATCGGTGACCTTCAGTTCGATAAAGTTCGGTAACTCGACGTCGATCGGACGATGTTCGTATACGAGAATCTTCACCGTCATGTTCTCTTTTAAGAGGTCCGCATTTTCGCCGAGCTTGCCTTTTTCGAACGTCAGTTGCTCGAAGGTTTCCGTGTCCATAAAGGTATAGGCGTCATCGGTCGCATAGAGGAATTGCATGGTCCGTTCTTCGAGATCCGGTTCCTCGAACCGTTCTCCGGATCGGAAGGTACGATCCAGGACATTGCCTGAAAGATAGCTCTTGAGCTTGGTGCGCACGAAGGCTCCGCCCTTGCCTGGTTTTACATGTTGAAACTCAACGATATAAAAAGGCTGGTTATCAACCATGAGCCGCACGCCACCGCGAAAATCGGTCGTGGAAATCACTCGGTACTCCCTTCAGGCTGTAATAGGTCGCTCGACAGGCCCCGCAATTATCTCGTTCCTTTTGCCGCCCGTCGCGATGTCGCTGGGGCGGCCGTCTTCCTCTGGGGTCGGGATGCGGTCAGATGTTCATGCAGCCCACGGAGCGCGAGGAGATAGCCGGTCGGACCCAAGCCGGCAATCTGCCCGATAGCAACTCCCGCAATATAGGACCGATGGCGAAATTCTTCCCGCTGATGAATATTGGACAGATGCACCTCAACCGTCGGCAGGCCTACTGCCGCAATGGCATCCCGGATTGCGATGCTTGTGTGGGTATAGGCGGCCGGATTAATGATAAGCCCGTCGTATCCAGTCCGAGCCTCTTGAATCCAGGCGACCAGTTCACCCTCGCTATTTGACTGACGCAGGTCCACCTTCACTGCTAACTCCTTCGCCAGCTTCGTGATGGATGAGTCCAGTGCGTCGAGGGACAAGGTCCCGTAAATCGACTGCTCCCTGGTCCCGAGAAGATTCAGATTTGGACCGTGTAAGACTCGTATTCGTAACATGTCGTTGTGTTCAAATACTGGATACGTGAGGATGATTCCTCGTGAAATGGTCCAGCAGGGCGGCATTGTATCAGTCCGCCCCAGACCGGTCAAACGTGCGAAAAATATTAGGAAGTTTTGTGGTCCGACTCGTTCACGTTGTCGCGATCACGACGACGTGATTCAATGGTGCGAAGCCAGGCTTCCATCTGGGCCACGACTCCAGCATGAGGCAATGGAGGAGGCATTGCCTCAGTGTCGGCGGCTTGGGGATCCGGTTCAGCGTCCGCGAGCTGCTCGCCTCTCTGATCGTGATTGTGGAGGGTCGTCTCCATCAGTTCCGTTGCCACATTAAGCGGGTTGGTAGACGCGATCTCTGGTTCGACCGGCGTTGAGCCCGGTCTGTCTGGTGGTGTACTCGTCTCCGGTGCGGGGACCTTGAATTCGACAGGAGCAGGCGATGCTGTAGCCTTTTGCGTGGAGAGGTTAAACTCGACTGGATCCGCTGGCTTTGGCCGTCCCGGTTCCTTCTTTTGTTTCAGCAGTCCACCTAGAGCAGATTGGACTGAGAGCGCTTCTTCATCCCGCGGGTTGACCGCCAGGATGACGGCGCAGGATTGCAGTGCCGATTCGTTCAGCCCCTGGCCTGTGTAGATTTTGATCAATGTCCGGTGCGCGCGCAGGTTTTCTGGGCTCAACTTGACGGATTCTTCCAGAATCGCCTTGGCCTTCGTGGCCTGCCCCATGTGGTCGTAGGCCCGTCCGAGTGCCACCATGGCGGTGATGAAACCCGGATAGAATTTCAGGCCATCCTCCAGAACGGCTGCGGCTTCTTGCCACATACCGACCTTTCCGTACTCTTCGGCCAGCGGCATGAAAACTTTCGACTGAGGATCCTTGGCTAACTGTGTGGCCAGTCGGTCGATTTCCAATGCACTCTCGGCGGCGTTCTGATTATGAGCCATGGGCTGCTAGCGTCCTCCCGCAATTGGCGTGGGGGCCTGGTGGGATTGTCTGCTCTGAAGCAGTTCATGCGCCCGGTTCAGGATCGCGTCGGCCAGTGCTCGCTTTGGCATCAGCGGGAGCTCTGTCAGGCCTCCCTGCCTGTCGATCAATGTGGCTGCATTCTGATCGCTGCCGAATCCCGCCCCTTCTGTGGTGACATCGTTCGCTACGATGAGGTCGAGCCCTTTCGCCGTCAGTTTGTCTTGCGCATGGGCGATCAGATCATTGGTCTCCGCGGCAAAGCCAACCATGAGTTGCGTGGTCCGTTGAGCAGATAAGGAGGCCAGGATATCTGTGGTTCGTTCGAGGTGAAGAGTCTGTTCGCTTCGTCCCTGTTTCTTTATTTTCTGTGAGACAGGATGCATAGGACGAAAATCTGCGACGGCGGCGGCCATGATTACAGCTGTGGACCATGCAAGGCGCGTGGACATCGCCTTCGTCATTTCTTCAGCCGTATCTACCGAGACGACCTCGACTCCTCTCGGAATTGGCACGGCTGTGGGACCGGTGACGAGGACCACCTGGGCTCCTCTCGCCTGGGCGGCCTCTGCAATGGCATAACCCATTTTGCCGGAGGAGCGGTTTGAAATGAAGCGTACCGGATCGATCGGCTCTTGAGTCGGGCCCGCTGAAACCAGAATGCGCTGCCCTTGCCAATCGCGACGTGGAGCCAGCGCTGTCTGAATCGCTTCCAGGATTGTGGTTTCCTCTGCCAGGCGGCCATGGCCGATCCGTCCGGAAGCAAGAGGACCCTCTTCAGGATCTAGCACGATCGCTCCTCGCGCGCGCAACGTCCCTACGTGTTCTATGACAGATGGATGGGTCCACATCCCGCCGTCCATGGCAGGGGCCACAATCAGCGGACACTGCGACGTGAGGAGCATGGTCGAGAGTAAATCGTCCCCCATGCCCAGCGCTGCCTTGGCAATACAATTGGCCGTAGCCGGCGCAATGACAATGGCATCTGCCTGTTCGGGCAACGACAAGTGTTTCATCTCCTGATGTGCCTCGAACACTTCCGTCGAGACGGGATGGCCGGAGAGGACTTCAAATGTCAGCGGGGTAACGAACTTCATGGCCGATTGCGTCATCACGACTTGTACGATCGCTCCATCACGGACCAAGGCTCGGAGCAACGAAACAGCCTTATAGGCTGCGATGCTGCCGGTCACGCCGAGCACGATCCGCTTGCGGGTCAACGTCGGCCCTGTGGAGCCAAAGATCCTCACCAATTGATTACTCCTCGCTCTCAACCACCACCGGCTTCGGGGTATCGTCGACGTAGACGCTCAGCTCTTTTTTGATCTCCTTCGCGTCGTCGCCGGTCATCATCGCAATGCGCTCCATTTCGCCTTCCTTGCCGCGCTTCGCTTCTTTCATCGCGTTCCGCGCTTCTTCTCCGACGAGATATTTGATTTGTCCACGGAGGACTTCATCGAGGGCAATGGTTGTTTCTTTGTGGAAGCGCGAGGCGCTATGACGTGACCCTTGCAGGATGTGCTTCGCCCGCTGGGCTGCGATGATCGCCAGCCGATGGCGTGAGTCAAATTCACCTGCGGTATATTGGGGCAAGAGTCTCAACATGTCGATCATGGGCCCGGTACTCCTTTAGGTTAAGGAAGATCTTTCCGATCTCCTGTTTTTTGGTCATCGTCAAGAATGAAATTGTGTTCGAGCCACGTCATGTTCAATCGTTTCGTCTTCAAGCGTTCTGACCAGAAGATGCTTTCGAGATCGCGAAGCGACCGCCCTAGGTCTTCGTTTCGGACGATATAGGCGTATTCTCGGTAGCTCCACACCTCTTCTTTCACTTTGTGCAATCGCCGTTGAATCTCTTCCGGTGTATCGGATGCTCGGGTTTGGAGACGGGACCGGAGCACGGTCATCGAGGGTGGAAGAATAAAGATCGAGACCGAATCCTCGAATCGCTTCTTAACCTGCATGGCCCCTTGCACGTCGATCTCCAGCAGCACATCGATCCCATAATCGATTTTTTCGGTCAGCGATTTCCACGGCGTGCCGTAGAGATGACCGTACACACGGGCCCACTCGAGGAATTCGTTTCGCGCGATCATCTCTTGGAATTTCTGCTCTTCGATGAAGTAGTATTCGCGCCCATGCTCTTCACCTGGCCGCGGCTTCCTGGTGGTATAGGAAACTGAATGCCACAGGCCTGGCAGGTTCGTCGTGAGCTGCTTGCAAAGCGTGGTTTTCCCCGTCCCCGATGGGGCGGAGATAATGAAGAGTATCCCCCGTCGATCCGTCGAGGACCTCGGTTGACTGCACACCGGCGTCGTGGAGTTTGTCGGGGTGATGGAGTTCATTCGACGTTCTGGACCTGTTCCCGAATACGTTCCAGTTCGGCCTTCATCTGAACCACGTGACCGGCGATTTCGGCGTCGCTGGCCTTTGAGCCGATTGTGTTGACTTCACGTCCGATCTCCTGGAGCAGGAAGTCGAGTGTTTTGCCCACAGATTCTGCACGGCTGAGCGTCTCTTCAAACTGTAACATATGCGAGTCCAATCTGACTATTTCTTCCGTAATGTCGCCACGATCTGCAAATACCGCCAATTCCTGATAGAGCCGGGGGGGATCGGGGATTTCCGATCCCAGCAGCTTCTCAACACGGATCTTCATCCTGGCAAAAGCCTCCTGCGCCAGCAAGGGGGTCCGTGCGGCGACACGCGTCTTATGCCCCCGAAGGGTCTGAATCCTGGCGCTCATATCCTCTGCCAGGGCCTTCCCTTCGCGTGTCCGCATGGCATCAAGATCGCTCAGTGCTTGGGTGGTCAGCTGTCTGACCATCTTTTCCAGCTTCGGGTCTTCCGCTGGTTGATCCGATACCGACACTACATCGCGGAGGCCAGCCATGAGCGCAAGATCGATGGAGCCGCTCAGCTTCAGGGATTTCTTGAGGGTACGGAGGGCCTCATGGTACTGCTTCGCGAGGGGTTGGTCAAGATTGACACTTCCGGCGCGGCCTTTGCCCCCTTGGACCGTCACAGTGATGTCGACACGTCCACGAATACAGCGTTGCTGGATGGCTTTCTTGAATGAGTCTTCCAAGTGGCTCAATGGCCGGGGAAGGCGGCAGGCGATTTCAAGAAAGCGATGGTTGACGGAGCGCATTTCGACCGTGACGGACCCATCTTGCCAAGGAGCCTGCCGGCGACCGAACCCGGTCATACTATGAATCATTGAGGGCCTTTCTCTTTCCATGGGCAATGCTGATAGACCGGACAGGTATGACACTGGGGTTTTCTTGCAAGACAGATATGGCGACCGTGTAGCAGCAATCGTTGCGAGACGGCTGTCCACTGGGATTTTGGTATGAGCTGCTGCAGGTCTTCTTCGACACGGTCTGGATTGTCGGATCTGGTCAGGCCGAGTCGCTTGGCCACGCGTTTCACATGGGTATCGACGACAACACCGGGCTGGCCGAAAGCGTTTCCAAGAATGACATTCGCGGTCTTTCTACCGACACCTGGCAAGGTGACCAATTCCTCCATCGTTTGCGGGACCTGTTCGTTGAAGTGTTCGGTCACGGCCTTGCCGCAGGCAACGAGATGCTTGGCCTTACTTTTAAAGAAGCCGGTCGAGCGAATGAGTTGTTCGAGTTCCGGCAGGTTGGCTGCAGCCAGCTCTGCTGGTCCTCGATAACGCCGAAAGAGCGCTGGCGTGACTTGGTTGACTCGCTGATCAGTACATTGCGCGGAGAGGATCGTGGCCACGAGCAACTCCCAAGGGGATCGATGGTCGAGTTCCATCTTCGGGTTTAGAATCGTGCGCTGGAGGGCTTTTGCTATCGCGCGGAGGCGTTCTTGACGATCCAAGGATGGTAAAGATTTCGTAGTCATGGGTGGCATCAGCGAGGGTCGATTGTGCAGCGAGTTAGGGACGAGATGCAAGCGGGCGAGTCGGGGGCGATGAATTCGGGGAGGAGTCATCCGCCGGGACGAGCGCGCCCAACCGCTCTTCGAGGTGCTGGATCAGTGGGGGTAACGTCTCCGGATCCAGAGCCGAAATCCCGATTGCGCCGTAGCGTCGACACAGGGCCTCCGATTGCGCAGCCGGAAGTTGGTCGCACTTATTGAAGACCAGGACCCGTGGAAGCTGATCGAGGGTGAGGCTTTGGAGCACGGTGTCGACCGCTGCGATATGGGCGTCCAGATCTTTCGCTCCCGCATCGACCACATGCAGGAGGAGGTCGGCATCGCGCAATTCCTCCAATGTCGTTCTGAAGGCGGCGAGAAGATCTTTGGGAAGGTCGCGAATAAACCCTACCGTGTCGGTGATGATGACTTCCCTGCCATGCGGCAAACGCAGTTGACGGCTGGTGGTGTCGAGCGTTTCAAAGACGCGTGGAGCCGCGCTCACCTGACTCTTCGTTAAGACGTTAAGCAATGTCGACTTGCCGGCGTTCGTATAGCCCACGATGGACAGGACTGGGAAGGCCTGTCGGACGCGGCGCGAGCGGCGTTGGTCTTGATGACGGGCAAATCCCTCGATCTCTCGATCCAAATAGTCGATGCGCTCCCTGATGCGACGGCGGTCCGTTTCAAGCTTCGTTTCACCGGGACCTCTGCTGCCAATGCCTCCGCCCAAGCGCGAGAGGCTCGTTCCCTGACCGGAGAGACGGGGAAGCAGATAACGAAGTTGCGCCAACTCGACTTGCACCTTGCCTTCTCGGCTATGTGCTCGTTGCGCAAAGATGTCGAGAATCAGCTGGGTCCGATCGATGACGGTGAGGTCGGTGATCTCCGCAATGGCACGCAGCTGCGCAGGAGCCAAATCTTGATCGAAGATGAGCAGGTCTGCGCCCTTTTGCATGGCTTGCATCAGCACGTCTTTGAGTTTGCCGCTGCCCAATTGAAACCGGTGATGGCCGCTCTGTGTACGTTGCACCAAACGGTCAATCACCGTGAGGTCTGCGGAGGAGGCCAGTTCTGCCAACTCGGCGAGTCGTTCTTCTTGCTCGGTCTTACTTTTGGGTGAGGCGCTCACGAGGATGGCGGTCTGACTCTGGGCCATCGTGTGAGCCCCGCTCTGACGCTGGAGGTCTGACTCCAGCTCACGAATGAATGTCCCGAAATCCACCGGGCATTGATGAACCAGAGTGGGCTTCAGCAGCGTATACAACTGCCCCTGAGGATTGGGTGGATTGAGATGGGCCAGGGAGAGCAATCCTGGCTCGCCCTTGGGTGTGACGGCCAACGTTCCGATCATATCGAGTCGGAGCAGACCCAGCATGGTGAGGTCTTCTTGGCTGAGCGGTTCTTCCTTCAGGTTTGAGCGGATCAGCCGAAGGCCTCTCAGGGATCGCGGACTTGCACGAAACGTGGCCAGAGTCGTTGGCGAAGGCTCGGTGCCGGCCCCGACGAGGACGTCTTGCACGGCTCCGCGCCTCGTGATGACCAGGCCGATCGAACGGCGAATCTCGTGTGTAAACTGTGCGAGGGTTTTTGCCGCTTCAGATGAGAGAACCTCATCCACGGGCATGCGTCGGCGATACAGCCGCTCAAGCATTGCGAGCTGGCTGGCGCGGAGCCCAAGGATCTGTCCGTGAATTCCAGGAATGGGCGTCGTGTCCTTATAATAATCGGTGGTTAGATCGCATGTGCGAATGGTGACATCATCGAGGCTTGGGCATCCAGGTCCAGGGTAGCGCGGTGCCCGAAGCGAAGAGTCTGCCTCCCTGCCGCCGCAATCATAGCGGCGTTGTCCGTACAATAGGCTAACGAGGGGAGGCTCAATCGCATGTTTTCGGATGCTGCTCGTTGCTGGAGCAGCATACGCAACCGAGAATTCGCAGAAACCCCTCCGACGACGGCCAACGCAGGAGCCCCAGCTGACCGGGCTGCGGCAAAGGCTTTATCAACCAAGACTGTGACGATGGCCTCCTGATAGCTGGCTGCGAAGTCGGCAGCTCGTTGCGCTCGAAATTGCTCAGGTATTGCTTGAAGTGTGTAAAGCAAGGCCGTTTTTAAACCGCTAAAACTAAAGTCAAGACTCCCTTTCTTCAGATAGGATCTTGGAAAGGCAATGGAGTCTCGGTTTCCCTGTTGAGCTAAGCGATCGAGTGACGGTCCTCCCGGATATTCCAGCCCTAGCATTTGAGCGCCTTTGTCAAAGGCCTCCCCTGCCGCATCGTCTCTGGTCGCGCCAAGGAGTCGGCAGAGACCGCTAGGCGCCTTGTAATAAAGATGAGTATGTCCGCCGGATACAACCAGGACCACGCACGGTAATGGAAACGCTGGGTCTTGCAACCAGGCGGAGGCGATGTGGCCTTCGAGATGGCTCACGCCGACCACTGGAATGTTCAACGCATAGGCAAGTGCTTTTGCAAAGTTGACGCCCACAAGCAGAGCGCCGGCCAGGCCGGGTCCCTGAGTGACGGCAATTCCAGTAAGGTCCGTCCATGAGAGACCGGCTTGTTGCAGCGCCTCAGCGGAGACATCTTCAATCGATTCAATGTGGGCACGGGAGGCGAGTTCGGGAACGACGCCACCGAAGCGCTGATGAACGGCATGCTGTGACGTAATAATGTTCGAGAGGACGGCGCCGTCTTCTGCAAGCACCGATGCCGCTGTTTCATCACACGACGTCTCGATGCCAAGGATGGGCCCTGGTATCCAGGCGGCAGTGGGCTGTTCAGCGGTCGTAACCATGAAATCTTTGTCTCTCACGCGAAGACATAGGCCGACGAAATATGAGTCGTTCAATGAGAGAGGCCAAATGACACGGCCCTTGTGGCCGCTAGCGCCACAAGGGCCGTGTCATACTCTCTATCCGATGGCGGTGCACAGATACAGGGCTGGGACATTAGACGCCAGCCATGGCCTCCTGCTCGATGAATGCCGGAGCGCCATCGCGAAGCACTACGCGGATCTTTCGGCATTCCTTGAACCGTCCTTTGATCATCTCTTCGGAGAGTGGATCGCCGATCGCGCGCTGAATCGTCCGGCGCATCGGTCGAGCTCCGTAGAGCGGTTCGTAGCCTTCTTTAATCAACCACTGCTTCACGTCATCATCGACCTCAAGCTCCACACCCTTGTCGAGGAGACGAAGGTTGAGTTCACCCAAGAGGATGTCGAGGATATTGTAGAGATGCGTTTTGTCTAATTGATGGAAGACCACGATCTCGTCGATCCGGTTCAGAAACTCCGGGCTGAACGAGCGGCGCAATTCTCCCAATACTTCTTCCTTCTTGTGGCGCTCTTGATCGCCTTCCGTGCTCTGGAATCCGAGCGAGACCCCCTTCTGGATCATCTTGGTCCCGATATTGGAGGTCATGATGATGACGCAATTCTTGAAGTCCACTTTGCGTCCGAGGCTATCAGTCAGTACCCCGTCGTCCAAGACCTGCAAGAGGATATTGAACACATCAGGATGGGCCTTTTCGATTTCGTCGAACAGGACCACTGAATAGGGCCGACGCCGGACCCGTTCAGTCAATTGGCCGCCTTCTTCGTATCCCACATACCCAGGAGGGGCTCCGAAGAGTCGCGAGCTCGTGAACTTTTCCTGATATTCGGACATATCGATCCGAATGAGTGAATCTTCACTATTGAAGAGAAACTCAGCTAACGTTCTCGCCAGCTCGGTTTTCCCAACCCCGGTGGGTCCTAGGAAGATAAAGGACCCGATAGGCTTCCGCGCTTCCTTTAGGCCGGCACGTGACCGCCGAATGGCCCGGGCCACGGCTGAGATCGCTTCGTTCTGACCGACCACGCGTTTATGGAGAAATTCCTCCATGCGCAGCAGTTTGTTCGACTCTTCTTCTTCGAGCTTGAAGAGCGGAATGCCCGTCATCTTGGAGACAACATAAGCCACGTCTTCTTTTCCGATCGTCGGCTTGTTCTTTTCCTGATTCTTTTTCCACTCGCGCTTAGATTCATCAAGGAGTTTACGCAGCCGTTCTTCTTCCTCGCGATGGCGGACAGCCTCCTCGAAATTCTGCATCGAGATGGCCAGTTCCTTTTCGCGAGAGACTTTCTTCAGCTCTTGCTCCATCGCCTTCAGGTCCGACGGCAGCGCATACGTCTGCAATTTTGCCCGTGACCCAGTCTCGTCGATCAAATCGATGGCCTTGTCGGGGAGAAAGCGGTCGCTGATGTATCGATCGGACAGCTTGACCGCTTCGAGGATGGCCTCCTCGGAAATTTCGACGCCATGATGTTCTTCGTACCGATCGCGAAGCCCTTGGATGATCAAGACTGTTTCTTCGATGCTCGGCGGCTGGACGTGAATCGGTTGGAACCGTCGCTTGAGGGCTCCGTCTTTCTCAATATGCTTTCGATATTCATCGAGAGTCGTGGCACCGATACACTGAATTTCGCCGCGCGATAGTGCGGGCTTGAGCATGTTGGAGGCATCAATCGATCCTTCTGCCGCCCCTGCTCCCACCAATGTATGGAGTTCATCGATGAAGATGATGATGTTTCCGGCCTGGACGATCTCCTTCATCACGACCTTCAACCGCTCCTCGAATTGGCCGCGATATTTCGTCCCTGCCACCAGAGAACCGAGGTCGAGCGCAATGACGCGGCGTGAAAGAAGATTATCGGGAACTTCGGACTGGATGATCCGTTGGGCAAGACCTTCCACAATGGCGGTCTTGCCGACGCCGGCTTCCCCGATGAGCACGGGATTGTTTTTCGAACGGCGGCTCAAAATCTGAAGCACCCGCTCGATTTCGTCGGCTCGGCCGATGACGGGATCCAGATGCCCTTCCTGTGCAAGCTGAGTCAGGTCCCGACCGAACTCATCGAGTGCCGGAGTATTGCTCTTGCGGTCGCGCTCACGCGGTGCAGACTTCCGCAAGAATGTCACAGTCAATTGTCGGGCGGTCAGGAGATTGGCGCCTAAGCTACGGAGGATCTTTCCTCCGATCCCCTCCTCTTCTCGGAGGAGGCCCAATAAGAGGTGTTCGCTGCCGATATGATTGTGCCCAAGGAGACGGGCTTCTTCAACCCCGTATTCGATGACCTTCTTGACCCGGGGGCTGAATGGGATTTCCCCAAAGGTCATCGTGGTCCCTCCTCCCGGCAAATTCCGCTCAATTTCCAAGCGGATTTGTTCGGTCGAGAGTCCCATCTTTTTTAAGATCATCAAGGCAATCCCATCGGATTCACGGAGAATAGCCAAGACGAGATGCTCAGTTCCGAGATAGTCGTTTTGATGACGCTCAGCCTCTTCCCGTGCGAGGATGATGATCTTTCGACCCTTGTCCGTGAATCGTTCGAACATCCTGCCTCCTTTTAGGTGGAGCCTATAACCAGTTTCATGTGCGCAAAAACCATCGAAAAACCTGCCTAATTCTAACTAGAAGGTTTTTAAGTGTCAAGGCTACGAGACAATCGCACATGCCAAAACGTGGAGTGGACCGGATACATTTGATGGAGGCCTGACGTGTACTGGTTCGTTGACTTCAAAAGAACCCTCCCGATACAATCTCAAGCTTTTTCAATTGTATCTTAACAGATCTCCTCACGACAGGTTTCGCTCCATGAAAAGCAAAAGTGTCGGGATTCTGACAAAGCCAAAATTTCCTGAGGTCAAGAGCACGCTGCACGATGTGGTCACCTGGCTGAGGGCTCGAAGTATTGGTGTAATCTTGGACACGACGTCGGCGGCTTTGCTGGACGAGCAGGGGGGCTTGCAGAAAACTCAGCTGGCGAGCAAATCGGATGTGCTTCTTGTCCTGGGTGGTGACGGGACCATGCTCAACGCCGCCCGGCTAGCCGGGGAGCGTAGCATTCCCATCCTGGGCGTCAACATGGGCGGACTGGGGTTTTTGACCGAGGTCCGGTTGGAGAACCTGTACCCCTCACTCGAACGGGTATTTGCGAATGACTTTGTTGTCGATGAGCGACTCATGCTAAGGACACATATTCATCGGCATGGAGAAACGGTCGCGCAAGGGGTTGTGCTGAACGATGTCGTGATCAGCAAAGGTACGCTGGCTCGCATGATCGAGTTGAAGATTGCCATCCAAGGACAGTTCGTCACCAATTTGCGTGGCGATGGAGTGATCATCACCACGCCGACGGGGTCGACGGCCTATTCCCTGTCGGCGGGAGGACCCATTATCAATCCAGCGGTCCAGTCACTCATGGTGACGCCGATCTGTCCCCACACGTTGACGCACCGTCCCCTGATCGTTCCAGGAACTGCCGAAATCGAAGTGACACTTACGAGCAGGGATGATGGCGCGATGGCGACGCTGGATGGTCAGGTTGGAGTGGCGATGACGCAGGGCGATACCGCTGAAATCAAGGTGTCGGAATACCGGACACGACTGATTCGCTTCCCAGAAAGTGGATATTATGAAGTCCTGCGCGAGAAGCTGAAGTGGGGGGATGGATAGCGGTTCGACCAGTCTCTTCTACTGGTTAGGCCTTCCCCTGCTCGATGAGTCTGATCATTTCCTGGTTACTCGAGTATTTGAACTCCCCGATACAATCTGTTGCGCCATGGTGACATTTTTCAATCGATTCAAGGACGCGGAGCCCCTTTACATCGACCGGGTGGCTCTTGTGCGCCTTGAGGATCGAGGCGAGCTTGTCAAGGACGACCTTTGCACTAGAGTGGGTGCCGGAAGCTGTAGTCGAGAGATATCTGTTTACGACTTCAGCGCACCAATCCCCGTCCCGCTTGGCGATACCGACTAAGCCCTCGCTCGCCTTCCGTGCCCATCCAGCGAGAAACACGCCGTCGACGATCTTGCCTGTGGTTTCGTCATAGGCCTGAAAGAGCGCATCGTCAGGATCGTTGTTGGTCTTATTCGGGTTGGTGACAAACATGCCGCTTTTATACGGCAGCCCGACGGTCTCATCGACTTTATCGCCGACGGCAAAGACCACGGCATCGCAGGGGAACTCATAGTACTGTTTCAGTCCGACGGCAGCGGTGTCATCGCCTTTCGGCTCCAGCTTGTTGTCTTCCATCTCCAGTCCGCGCACCCGATTGTTTGCGTCCACCAGGATGCGTTTCGGAGAGGCCAAAAACTTGAAACCCATCTTCGTGTCGCTGATCTTCGGTTCGCATTTTGTAAACTCGTTGATCAGGCCGTTGAGTACCTCTTCTGCGTTCTGGCCGACAGCCGCAAGGCGATCCTTAATCCGAGCCACCTCTTGGGTGATCCCCTCCAGATCCATGTTGGCGCATACCGCGCGAATTTCTTTCGGATTGTACTTTCGCTCGGCAGGCCCACGCCGCACAATCGCTGTGACCCGCTCCACCTTCTTATAGCGGATCAGCCAATGGGCGATGTCGACCATCACGTCGCCGGCTCCGATGATCCCAACATGCTTGCCCATCTCAAACGGGCGATCGCCGAATCCAGGGAGCCTATTAAAGTGGTACACGACATCCTTCGCGTGGAACACGCCCATGGCCGAGTCACCTTCCACGCCGATGGCTTTGGTGCCTTGCGCGCCGATGGCGAAGACCACGGCACTCGCGCCGAGGGCCCGGACGTCCTCCACTGTGAGGTCTTTTCCCTTGCCGATCGAGACATTGCCGAAATAATGGACATTGGGCTGTTCGAGCATGTCCCAGTATTGCTTCTTCAACCCGCCACGCAGCTTCAGCTTCGCAGGGAAAATCCCATATTCAGCCAACCCGCCGAATTTAATGTCCCGATTCAGAATGATTACTTCATGACCGGCCTTCGCCAGGCTGCTGGCGACTGCCATACCTGCCGGCCCGGCACCGACTAGAATAATCACATGCGAGTTCGTAGCGCTCATGCGTTGTTTCCTAAGTATAGTGGAAAGAGAAGTGACAAGAACCTCAACAGTTCCGCGGACTTTAGCATAGGGGCTTTTGAACTGTCAAAGCTAGGCTTATCCTCCTGCGCTCCCGACTGGCCCGCCTGTTTCGGTCATGCGCCAAGGGTCGAGCAGTTCGTTTAGTCGCTTTTCTGGCAGAACTCTTTGGTCTTTGGCCATCTGGCGCACGGTCTTGCCTGACTTGTAGGCATCCTTGGCGAGTTTCGCGGCAGCCTCGTAACCGATCTCTGGGGCCAGGGCGGTGCACATAGCCAGACTTTCCTCGATCAAGCTCCTGCAGCGCTCTTCGTTGGCTTTAATGCCTTCGATACACTTGACCGCGAAATTAGTTGAAGCGGTCGAGAGGAGTTCAATGGATTGTAGTAAGTTATAGGCCATGACCGGCAACATGACGATCAGTTCAAAATTGGCCGCCTGCCCTCCCACTGTGACCGTCACATCGTTTCCGATTACCTGAGCGCAAACCATCGTCACCGATTCGGCAATCACCGGATTTACTTTGCCAGGCATGATGGACGAGCCTGGTTGTGTCTCTGGGAGATTGATCTCCCCGAGCCCACAGCGAGGCCCGGAACCGAGCCAGCGAATGTCATTGGCGATCTTCATGAGGCTTACGGCGATGGTCTTCAACTCCCCGCTCGCTTCGACCAACGAATCCTGTGTGGACTGCGCTTCAAAGTGGTTCTTCGCTTCTTTAAAGGTGCAGCCGGTCTCTTTCGAAATGATGGCCATCACCTTGGCGGAGAATTTCGGATGGCAATTGAGCCCTGTCCCGACCGCGGTGCCCCCGAGCGCGACTTCGCTGAGAGCTTCTTGTGCGCGTTTGACCCGTTGAATGCCCAATTCGATCTGGCGCGTGTAACCGCCGAACTCCTGACCCAACCGCACCGGCGTCGCATCCTGCAAATGGGTGCGGCCGATCTTGACGATCTTGTCGAACTCTTTGGCTTTGCGAGCGAGCGATTTCTGTAAGCAGGTGAGTGCAGGAATAAGTTGCTGTTGCAGCATCTCCCCGGCGGCGATGTGAATGGCCGTGGGTATCACGTCGTTGCTGGATTGGCCCAGATTGACGTGATCGTTTGGATGCACCAGCTTGCTGCCGCGTGCCCCGCCCAACAGCTCGGTGGCACGATTGGAGATGACCTCGTTGGTGTTCATGTTCGTCGAGGTGCCTGAGCCGGTTTGAAAAATGTCTACGGGGAACTCGGCGTCAAGCTTGCCCTCGACGACTTCGGTCGCGGCCTGTTTGATCGCATCAGCTGGTTTCTTGTCGAGGAGGTCCAGTGAGTGATTAACCGTCGCGGCCGCACGTTTGATCATCCCCATCGCCCGAATCATGGCGCGGGGGAATCGCAACGAGCTGATCGGGAAGTTCTCGATGGCACGGGCGGTCTGCACACCATAATAGGCCGTGGCCGGTACGGCCAGCTCACCCATGGTATCGCGTTCGATTCTGGTCGCACCTAATGACGGAGTCGCTGCCGCTGTCGAGATCTTCTTCATGCGTCCTACTCCAGTGTAAGGGTTGTCGCCCGGGCTATTCATGAATGCCTGCTGCGTCGTCCGATCTTCTCGCCCGGCGCGGCGTTTCTCATTCGGCCTCCCTGACGGACTGCAAGTACGCCTGCGTCGGTCTCACTTGCGAGAAGCCCCGGCGGGCTTCGGGCTCGAACGCCTCGCGACGGCATTCATGAATAATCCGGGCTCGGCGTTGCGGGCGCCATGATAAACTCAGTCTGCCTGCCAGCACAAGAGTATTGGCCGATGAACAGGTCTCACCTCAGTGTTGAAACGTTCGCTGGTGCGAAAGGGGAGGAGACTCCCCGAGCCTTCACGCATGAAGGAAGCCGGCGGACAGTGACCGAGATCATCACTCGCTGGTATACCGAGACGCACTGCTATTTCCGCCTTCACACTGACGACGGACATCGCTATGTACTGCGGTACGATCTGGATAAATTGATCTGGGAACTCGTGATGTGCGAAACAACTGACGGTGGGACCTAGTGCCCAAAAAGAAGAGGCCCGCCGGAGCGGGCCTCTGTTCAAACTGACCGTGGTCGTTGCCGATTAGCCTACCTTGACTTCGATCGCTTTCGGCTTCGCCTTTTCGGACTTGGGCAGCTGGAGATTCAGGACCCCATCCTTAAATTCCGCTTTCACCTTCTCCTCATCGACGAGATCGGGCAAGGTGAAGCTTCGGACGAATCTGCCATAGGACCGCTCTACTCGATGGTACTTTTTCCCGCTCTCTTCTTTTTCCTGCTTGCGCTCGCCCTGGATCGTGAGGATGCCGTCTTCTAGCGTGACCTTCACATCCTCTTTCTTCACGTCAGGGATCTCCGCCTTGATCTGGTACTCCCCGTCCGTTTCGCTGACGTCCACGGATGGCACCCAGTCGGCGACAATCATCATCTCCTTCCCGTTCGTCCGAGGCAGAGCTGGACGGCTAAACATCCGATTCAACCGATCAGACATGTCTTCGAGTTCACGAAACGGATCCCACCGTACGAGTGCCATACTAGACCTCCATTTTATTCTTGTTTAATGGTCCACACTGTCAGTTCGAGGCGCCCCTCCAGTCGTCTGTCTGAGGCCCGAGATAATTCGAATTGCCGCAGAGTCAAGGGGGCCGGCCCACTTTTGGAAATGGGGGAACAGTGGAGGAGTTAGCAGGCTGCGGGAAAACCATTTCGGCACAGCAAGACGTTGACGGCTTGCACGCCCGGGACATGAGGAGAACTCCCACGCAGGATCCACAAAAAGGCTGTCCACCAAGGCCTCAATAAGCGAGGTCGGCTGAGGTCGAGGTCAAGCTTGAGCGAAGATCCGACTTGCTTCATTTCAGCCTGAACCGGAACCTTCCAATAACGCTGGCGGACGTTTTCAGCCTCCTATTAGCGTTGCTCGATGGGCACATACGGCCGGTTGTGCTCACCGGAATAAATCTGGTCCGGACGGAACAGTTTGTTCTCGCGAAGCTGTTCAAGCCAATGAGCCAGCCACCCCGACACGCGGGCTATGGCGAACAACGGAGTGAACAGGTCGGTCTCGATGCCCATCTTGTCGTAGACGATTCCGGAATAGAAGTCCACGTTGGGATAAATCCCTTTCCCCTTCAACAGCTCTTCTGCGACCCGCTCGACCTCTACGGCGACCTCGTACAGCGGTGAACTGCCACATTCTTTGAAGAGTCGCTCACAGAGAGTCTGTAAAATTGTCGCGCGGGGGTCTTTAACCTTGTATACCCGGTGACCGAAACCCATCAGCTTCTGTTTCGCGTGGACCTGTTCTTCGATGTATGATCGGACCTGCCGTGGCTCACCAATCTCCTTCAGCATCTGCACCACTTCTTCGTTGGCTCCTCCATGCAGCGGGCCTTTCAGGGCCCCAATTGCGGACGCGACGACTGTATAGGGGTCGGCCAACGTCGAGGCGGTGACCATGCCGGTGAAGGTTGAGGCATTCATCGTGTGTTCGGCATGGAGGATCAGGCAGTTGTCGAAAATATTGCCCCACAGGGGAAGCGGCTCTGTTTCAGTCAGCATGTAGAGGAAGTTTTCTGAAAATCCTAGATCGTCGCGGGGTGCAATGTACTCGTCCCCATGCCGCAGACGCGCCCAGGCCGCGACGATCGTGGGCAATTTGGCCACCAAACGGACGGCAGACCAATAATTATTTTTGACGTCTTGTACATTCCGGCCCGGATAAAACATGCCCAAGGCGGCGACCGCGGCTTGCAAGGCGTCCATGGGATGGCCCTGCTCCGGAAGGCATTTCAGTAAATCGACAATCTTGAACTTGATGCGACGGTGTTGGACGATGTCCTCGTTCCATCGTGCGAGCTGGAGTTGATCGGGAAGGTGCCCAAATAGTAGCAGATAGGCGGTTTCGAGATAGGACGAACGCAGGCAGAGTTCTTCCACGCGGATGCCACGGTATTCCAGCACACCGCGTTGCCCGTCCACATCGCTAATCGCGGACTTGGCTGCGGGTACGCCGGCAAGCCCCGGCATGAAATCATGTGGCATGATCGTGCTCCTTTACTTGAGTGGGCGGATAGATGAAGAACCAAGAAAGTCTATCATGTTCGGAGAGGCAGGATCTTGAAATGGCTCGTGTCGGTTGGCATACTGAAGCTGCCAGCCGTTTACGATCGGAGAAAGATCCATGACCCTCCGAGTCATGACTCTCCTCGGGTTGCTCGTTCTTATACTGGGGTGCATGATGTTCTGGCTTGCACCGGCGACCACGTCACAGCCGAGGTCGGTCAAGCCGATCGGTACAAGTGCCGTAAGCCACGGGGGAAGCTCTCCTGCTGGCCAGCCGAGGTCTCGTATAGACCGTCCAGGCTCCGTCGGTTCACGTGAGGAATTGGATACGCAGAGGAGGTAAGCGATGACTCCGCGTCTGTCCCTCACGCTGATGCTGTTCGGCCTCTTCGCGATGGGGACAGTCTCCTTAGTCCGGGCCGACGGCGAAATCCTTGGTTTTGCTGTCGTGAGTGAGGTGCCAAAAGATAAGGCGCGGGTGTCGGCAAAGGTCTCGGTGAATGACGCTGTTTCAAATATGAAGCTGCTCGCGTCGGACACGATCCTGAATAACCTGATTTGGAAAAAGCTCGAAATCTGTCATGCCATGAAGCTTGAAGGAAACAAAGTCGCTGAAGGCTTTCAGGTTGTCACCGTGCATGTGATCGATGCCAGCATGCTGCCAATGTCCCTCCAGTCTTTTGCGGGAGATTGCTTGATTAAGAAGGCGATCGAGATCGCGCCGTTGGTCGACTAGTGGGGACCGGCTATGTATGTCGGCATTCCGGACAAGAGGTGGGTTCTTCCGCTGCCTCACACTCTTCCGCGGTCAAAGGGAAGAGTTGCTCGCATTGC
>JAGXAR010000106.1 GCA_018971525.1 Nitrospirota bacterium | reverse complement strand
AGATTCTGAACCTCGACAGGGTTCAATGATCGCCTATGCTCATCAGGAGGACGGCGGAACTCGACTTGCTGAGTGCTTACCCTTGGTGGGGCAGGGAGTAAAAAGGCGGCTAGAGGTCGTCTGAGAAAACTTGCTAATCGGCGTAGCGGAGTTAGGGTGGGCCGTTTACTACCTGAGACCCACTCTGAGACAAGGTCATTTGAAACGCCAAGGCGATCGGCGATCTCTTGGACACTGTGCCCAGACGTACGGACTGCCCACTCTAAGACTTCTGGCGTGATAGGAACTGTTTGTCCTCGTGGCATTCAGTCCTCTCTGGGTGTGTGCATGATTTGCCGCTACCTTTTTAGCTACGCAAGTCTTAGTTCACAGTACCCAATACTCGACTCGCTGCCACGCAAATGTCGCTACTTCTGCTTGGGCAAGATTCCCTTCCGCTCCAATTCCTGAAGATGCGCTTCGGCAAGGTCAAACAGTAGCTGTTTGACGGTCTTCCTCTGAACCGCTGCCGCCACCTTCATGCGGTGCATCAATTCGCGGGGCACATCTTTGACAATCCAGGTGCCCTTGGATGCAGGTTGCTCTTTGCGGGTAGCCATAGGGGCTGAAGGGTACCATTGGCTCAAACGGGTAGCAACATCCCTCCTATTGACATATATGTTAGGATATATGTATATCCTCTGTGCAACGACCGTGCGGTTATTGCACAACGAGGGAAGGGGAAATGCGATGAAAGCCATTGGGTACGCCCGAGTCAGCACGGACGGACAGGTAGTGGAGGGAGTGAGCTTGGAGGCCCAGCAAGCCAGGATCCGGGCCTGGTGTGAAGTCAATGGCTTTGAGTTGGTGAGTCTGCATGTGGATGCAGGATTCTCGGGTTGCCGCTCTGATAATCGGCCAGGGCTGCAGGAAGCTCTTCTTGTCGCGTGTAAAAATAAGGCCGCGCTTGTGGTCTACAGCCTCAGCCGGTTGGCTCGATCCACGAAGGACGCGATCGCGATCAGCGAACGGCTCGCTAAGAGCGGGGCCGATCTCGTCAGTCTCAGCGAGCGGATCGACACTACCTCCGCAGCCGGGAAGATGATCTTCCGCATGCTCGCCGTCTTAGCGGAGTTTGAACGTGACCAGATTGCCGAGCGGACGAAGGGAGCGCTGTCCCACATGCGAACCCAGGGGAAACGGATTAGCGGACGAATCCCCTACGGCTATGACCTCTCCCCGGATGGTCATACGCTTGTCCCGAGCCTCGCTGAACAAGAGGGACTTCGGTTCATGCTGGCTCATAGCGCGGCAGGCAATGGCCGGCGCAAGATCGCTGCGGCATTGACGGCCAAGAACTTCTCCACAAAGACCGGCGCCCCATGGTCTCCGCAAGCAGTGGGAAGCATCCTGCGTCGGGAAAATATCTCTCGTCCAATTGCCGCGCATGATGCCGCATGACATGATGGGCCACTTCACAGGGCGGCAACAGTCGAGTGAATCCCTCGATCGGCGGGCGTTCCTGGCGCCCGTACCTCCGCTCTTCATCCAGGTCCCCACAGGAGAGGGAATGAATGGCATACTTAGAGAACGCTCCCAAGGCACTGATAGATCTGTACGAAAAGCGCCTGAGGACGGATGGGTCATTGATCGACGGTTTATTCGTCCCGCTCATCAAGTATTGCCCGCCCCGCAAGAACCAAGCCCCCTTAGATCCACTCCAGGTCCTCGAAGAATTGCTGTGCAACAGTCGAATGAAGCCGGCCTGGAACATCATCAATAAATCCGTAAAGAGTGAGGATGACTACAAGAAGTTGTTCAAGGCCATCATCGAATCTATGCGGCTTGCCAGGCGCGGCATTGTTTCTCAAATGAGGAGAGAGAAGTACGAGGACATCGCCAAACGTGCTGAGAAACTTGCAAAAGTGATTGCCGAACCACGATACGTGCCAGGCGCGAACTTACTTTACACTGGCGATCTAGATTTGCAGGCATTCGAACTCCTTTCAGAGGATGTGGCGAGCAACCTTGGGGCCGAATCATATTCGAAGATGAAAAGTGCCGAACGCAGCGATTGGGCCTATCGCCTTCTACCTGAGTGGCCCACGATGGTAGGCCTACTCAAAGAGCTCGCGGTTAGGGCCAGACAGTGTGGGAGCGAGAAGCAGTCCTTGGCAGATCGAGATCGTGGCCGTGCTCGCGTGGTGATTTTCGTGCGCGAGCTTTACATGCACTTCCATAGCATGAATGCGCAATTTAATGGATTTAGTGCCATAGCCACCATCGCGTCAATTGCCATGGGCGTTAAGAATCTTACTGGCAAGACCGTGGGTAAAATTATTTTCGGGGCGACCGGAAAACTACCCATTAAGGGGAGGGAAAAATCTGTGCTTAATGGGTAGTATTTCCCTTATTAAACATCGACTTACGATACCCACTCGTGCTACTGGTTTGGTGCCGGCGATGAACCGCGAAACCAAAGGAGTAGATCACGATGGAAGCAGGATCCGCAGCAATCGTCCCAGGCCAGCCCGACATCTCCGACCGTTATCCAGCTAACTATCTCTCCTTCGAAGACATCGAAACGCAGTACCCAGGCTGCGTGGCTGCGGGGAGGCTGGCAGTGTGGGCCTGCACACACCGCTACAACTTCCACCGCATCGTTACAAAAGTTGGACGGAACTCGCGTGTTCGTCGCGACCGATGGGAACAATTCCTTGATTCGAGAACGATAGGCGCAGCCACAGAGGTTGTTGCCTACCGCAAGGCTAAGATCTCTTCTATCAAAGAGCGGTCTTCGGACAAACCAGCCCGTTCGTGCGGCGTCCAAGGATGCCAGGGGCCTGCCGGTCTTCAGGCTCTTGCCTGTGTTTTACGAGCTTCGATAACCCGACACGAAGAGACCGTTCAGGAAGGTTCAAAATGAACCGCCCACCTGCCTTCCAGTTCTACGTCAAAGACTGGCTGACCAGTCGTAAGATCGCGGTCATGGACCTGGCCCAAGTCGGAGCCTATATCCTCCTCCTGGCGGCTTGCTGGGATTCGGACGATTGCAGCCTCCCCGATGATGACAGGACGCTCGCCGCCTTATCCCGAATGGGCGAGCAGTGGTCTACCGATGCTTCGGCACCGGTTCGTGCCTGCTTCGTCGCACACCCGAAGCACCCTGGACACCTGACGAATGAACGATTGCTCGCTGAATTTAAGTCTTTGCAGAAGTTTCGGCGTGATAAGCAGCGGGCGGGACAGATCGGTGGAGTGAATAGTGGTCTAAGTCGGCGACAGATAAGAACGAAAGATACTGAAGCAGACCTGAAGCACACCTTCGATGTTGCTTCAAGCAAACCGGAAGCAAAACGAACCTCTTCATCTTCATCTTCATCTTCATCTTCATCTTCAGAATTAAAGAAAGAAGAGAAGAACGAGCATCCATCTTCGCTGGTGTATCTCAACGGGTCACAGGTTGGATTTCAGATCTTCTGGACTGCGTACCCCAAGAAACAGAACAAAGGCCAAGCGGAGCGAGCCTGGCTCAAGCTCAAGCCGGATGAGGTCCTGCTCGGCAGGATGCTCCGCAAGATCGAGCAGGCCACACACACACCGGACTGGAAGAAAGAAGACGGCGCGTTCATCCCCTACCCGGCAAGCTGGCTCAATGGCAAGCGCTGGGAGGATGAGTATCCGGTTCCCCTGCAACGAAAGGATGGGCTCGTCCTGTGAACACCTTCGACGACTTCAAGATTGATCTTGGCGGACGCTGCGGCGTGGAAGTTCAGACGTGCTGCCCGCAATGCAGCCATACCCGGAAGAAATCGAGGGCACGGTGTCTCAGCGTCAACACCGTCGAAGGCGTCTGGTGCTGCCATCACTGTGACTGGCGCGGCACGCTGAAGGCGGGTAAGGAAGCGAAGTCACGGCCCCCGAAGCGGACCATCAAGCCGCACTTCGAGAGGCCTGCCGCGGTTCCGCCGGCTGTCCGTGACTGGTTCGCCAAGCGCAGGATTCCTGAGACAGTCGTAGCTCGCCATAACATCGCGCTCCAGAGCGCGTACCTGCCGCAGATCGAAGAGGAAGCGCCCTGTCTCGTGTTTCCCTACTTCCGGGACGGCCAGGCGGTGAACCTCAAGTTCCGCTCGCTGGAAGGGAAACACTTCCGGCAGGTGAAGGACGCCGAAAAGATCCTCTACGGCCTCGACGATGTGGCGGGCGAGACCTGCGTGATCGTGGAGGGCGAGATCGACAAGCTCTCGCTGGAAGTGGCGGGCATCACGAGTGCAGTGAGTGTGCCGGACGGCGCCCCGCCAGCAGGCTCGAAGTCGAGCGACGCAAAATTCGAATACCTCGTGAACTGCACCGAGCAACTGAGCCCGCTCAAGAAGATCATCATCGCCGTCGACAACGACGCCCCAGGCAAGACGCTCGAAGAAGAACTCGCTCGGCGATTGGGGCCTGAACGCTGCTGGCGGGTGACGTGGCCGGACGGCTGTAAGGACGCGAACGATGTGCTACTTCAGCACGGGGTCGACGAGCTGCGCTATTGCATCACCAACGCCAAACCGCTTCCAATCGACGGCGTCTTCACGGTCGCCGATCTCGCCGGCGACGTGATGCAACTGTATCTCGACGGGCTACCCGGAGGCGTGAGCACCGGATGGCCATCCGTGGACGCGCATTACACGGTGCGACCGGGGGAGATGACGATCGTGACCGGCATTCCCAGCCACGGGAAAAGCCAATTTCTCGATGCGCTGACCGTGAACCTAGCCCGCGAGCACGAGTGGGCGATTGGCGTCTGCTCCCCTGAAAACCTTCCCGTCTCGCGCCACGTCGCCAAGCTGATTGAGCAATACAGCGGCTTCCCGTTTCGAGAGGGCCCATCCAAACGCGTACCGCAAGGGGAAGTCGTGACCGCGATCAACTGGCTCCATGAGCATTTTGTGTTCATCGCGCCGGAAGAGACCTTGGCCATTCCCAGCCTGCTGGACACGGCCCAGCGCCTTGTGGCCCGTCATGGCATTCGCGGGCTCATCATCGATCCCTGGAACGAATTCGAGCAAACGCGCCCGAGCGGACAGACGGAAACCGAAGGCATCTCTCAGGCCCTGACGCAGATTCGGCACTTTGCCCGAAATCATGGTGTGCACGTCTGGGTGGTTGCCCACCCGCAAAAGCTCTACCGCCGTGAGGACGGGTCATATCCGGTCCCGACACCCTACGACATCAGCGGGTCGGCACACTGGCGCAACAAGGCGGACAATTGTCTGACGCTCTGGCGAAACGAGAAGGAACCTGACAAGCCGGTGCAACTGCACGTCCAGAAGATTCGATTCCGTGAAGTCGGAAAGGTCGGCATGGTCGCTCTCCAGTTTGACCGGATTACCGGGCGCTACAAGGAAGCGACCCCCGCGTCGGCTGCACCCTGGGAACGGTAAACGCATGAGCATCACGCGCCGCATGACAGAAATGGACCCGAATCCCTTCGGGCTCTCTGCCGCCGGGCATCGGTGCTTTCACTGGGGCGAGTTTCTGCAAGATCCGGCGATGTTGTGGGACGGGCTCGATGGGCAAACGATCTATTTCCATGGACCGTGCTTCCTGGACTGGATGCCGCGTGGCATGCGGGACGCGCTTGAGCTGAAATATGCTGGCCACCCCTGCCAGGAACAGGTGGCATAATGGCTTCGTCTTCACACAAAATAACCTGTTCCACGCGGAGCGCCTGTCCACCGCACATTTTCGATCAGATCACCGACATTCTGGCCGATCTCGTGCTGGAGGACCTGAAGCAGTCTCCCCAGATCCCCACAGGTCCGCGCATTGACAGATTCGGCGGACGAGAGAATACTGTGCTCCTCTCACAGGAAGGTAGAGCATGAACGCCGCGATCTACGCCCGTAAATCGACCGAACAGACCGGCGTGAGCGACGAAGAGAAGTCCGTCACGCGCCAGATTGCACACGCGCAACTCTATGCGGCCAAGAAGGGCTGGACCGTCCCCGACGAACTGATTTTCGTGGATGATGGAATCTCCGGTGCGGAGTTTGTGAAGCGGCCTGGCTTCATCCGCCTGATGAACGCCCTGAAACCTCGACCAGCCTTTCAGTTCCTCGTCATGTCAGAAGAATCTCGCCTCGGTCGTGAGCAGATCGAGACGGCCTACGCCCTCAAGCAAATCATGGATGCTGGCGTGCGGGTGTTCTTTTATCTTGAAGACCGAGAACGGACGCTCGATTCGGCGCTCGACAAGATGATGCTATCGCTCACAGGCTTCGCGTCAGAGATGGAGCGCGAGCGGGCGAAGCAGCGTACCTATGACGCCATGCTCAGGAAAGCCAAGGCCGGCCATGTCACGGGCGGGAAGGTCTTCGGCTATGACAATCACGAGGTGCTGTCAGCCGAAGGGCGCCGGCTGCATGTGCTCCGCGTCGTGAATCCGGCCGAGGCAGCGATCGTCCGTCAGATCTATGACCTGTACGCCGGTGGTCTGGGAATTGGGAGAATCGCCAAGCTCTTGAATGCGGAAGGCATCCTCGCGGCTCGACAAAGTCCTCGAGGCTGGGCTCCCAGTGCGGTCCGGGAGATTCTTCATCGCCCGTTGTACAAGGGCGAGATCGTCTGGAACCAGCATCAAAAGATTGTACGAGGGGGCACCAAGAAGCGCCGGGAGCGAGACGAGAAGGAATGGATCCGAATCGATGCTCCGGATCTCCGAATCATCACTCCTGAGCTCGCAGCCACAGTCACGGCGCGACTGTCGAAACCCAAAGACAAGGCGCGGGCCATGTATCGAGACGGGGAATCCAAGTATCTGCTGACAGGTATGGCACGGTGCGCACATTGTGGCGGTCCCATGCAAATCGTCGGACAGGACTATCACCGGCGGAAGGGGCGGTTCTACGGGTGCAGCTATTATAAGAATCGTGGCTCCTCGATCTGTAAAAATTCCTTCCTGGTTGAACAGACCGTGCTCGATCAGATCCTCCTCAAGTCGCTCCAGGAGGCCTTAACCGAAGACATGATCAAGGTCGCCGTCGAGAAGGCTCTCGACAAACACCGGGCCGGACAGGGAGCGAAGCTCGATCGCCGGACGAGTATCGAGCGGGAACTGTCGCTGATTCAAGCGAAGCAAAATCACCTCGTCGACCGCGTTGCGGCCGGCGATAAGAACCGGATGATTGTCGATCGCTTGAATGAAGAAGAGACCCGCCGCGAAGAATTGATCAGGGAACTCGAACAACTTGAGAGGGTTGGCGATGTCGGCTTGCTCGATGAAGCCCGGTTTAAGCGAGAACTGAAGACTCGGCTGGCGAACATGGGAGGGTTGCTCGAGCGCCACGTCTCCTCGGCCCGACGATTACTCAAAACCTTGCTTGAGAAGCCGTTACGCTTTGAAGCTGTTCAAGATGGGAACCGGAGAGGCTATCGGATCCTCGGAACAGGCAGCTATCTCCCACTCCTGCCTGATCAACACACGCCGCTCAATTCTGCTGAAGAAGTACTGCTCCCTGGTACGTGGTGTCCCCAACGGGATTTGAACCCGTGTTACTGCCTTGAAAGGGGTAGTTAGAAGAAAATTCGCAAACTGGTCATTAAAGCCTAATTGGGTGGTCTTCCCACTTTTTCTTCTATTTTCCAATAGTTCCGCGTGGAGGAATCCCGGTTGCCAATTCCATTAATTCTCAGCGAGTCTGCATGATCTATTCTTTCTGTCACGCCGGTGTCACGCTGTAAATTCACCGGATTGGAAAATTTACTGCTCTAGCGTACCTCCTTTCAGTTAAGCCACCTGGCACTTTGCTTTCACCAGGGCTGCCATAAACGCCAACAGCACAGCTCCGAGCACCATGATCGTGAGACCCATGTCGCTGACCGGCAGCGCAAAGGAAGTGGGTTGGAGCAGTTTGATAATACCGATGACGTACGCTAATCCGACAACGGTCAGCGTCATCATGCGATTACTCTGGGTGGCCATCTTGGTGGCCGCCAGATATAGCCGACGCACAACCAGTCCATTAATAGAGTCTGTGATGACCATCCCTACGCTGAACGCCATCCCTATGAGTAACGCTCCTAGAAGGCCATAGCCCATCGTTCCGGCCAATGCCCAGGCCGACATCTGGCTAGCTGTCTCAAACCCCAGCCCAAACAACGCACCAATAGGCACGGCACTCATTGGGTGCGCGATGTTGAGCATCTTCCTAGGCAACAGATGTCCCATGAAGCCACTACTCAGAGCCGCGGTTCCAGCGGGCAGCGCGATCAGCCTCGCAAGATTGATGGTACCGATGGCGAACAGGAGGAACGCCGAGACCACCCCACTCACTTGCAGGACAGAATTGCTAAACGATTGAAGATACTCCGCTGCCAGCGCGATCAATGCCGCAATCAACAGGACTGAGAGCGCGTGCCCAAACGCGAACCATGTTCCCACCCACCGACTCATTCTCGGATGTCGATCCACCGACGCCCTCGTCATTCCATCAATGGCAGTGAGATGGTCCGGATCGGCCCCATGACTCAGCCCCAATGCAAGCGCGAGACCGAGTAATGGCCAGAGACTACCATCAGAGGGATTCATACACACCCTTACGTATACTATTGTTAATCACTATTGTTTCGCGTGACCTGACTGGACGCTCCGAACTGAACCTTCTTGGCATCGGCCTGCCATGTGTTGACCTCTACCCGCCATCTCCTAGCCCTGCGACAACGAGGAAGATGATTTCTGACAACTCGATCGCGGCGCCATAGACGTCGCCCGTGAGGCCGCCGAGGCGACGCTTCAGCCAGAACCCAATCCCCAGCGCAACGGCAAGCGCGGAGGCTCCCGGCACGATGGCTTGTGGGCCCGTCCACGCTACCAAGGCCGCCGTCAGGCACGTCGCCACGGCAAAATGAAGTGTGCGTCCATGACCGTTGAACGGCTTCCCGAGGCCTTCGACCCGCGCGTACGGGAAGTAGATCACCAGTGGAATCACCGCCCAGCGTGCCAGCACCGGGAAGGCGAGCAACTGCCAGAGGGATTCATGCCGTACCACCTCCATGACGATGACCACCTTCGCGATCAACAGTAGGCAGAGAGCCGCAGCTCCGTGGGCCCCGATACGACTGTCTTTCATAATCGCAAGCATACGCTGGCGATCCCCACGTCCCCCGCCGAGAGCGTCAAAGACGTCGGCCAGCCCATCCAGGTGAAGGCCGCCCGTGAGCACCGCAAGGAGCACGACGAGCGCCACCGCCACCAGGTCTACGGACAGATAACCCCGTAGGAGCCGTTCCGTTCCGACAAGCGCGAGGCCCAGCGCCACTCCGACGATGGGAAACCACGAGAGCGAACGACCCAGGTCTGCGTCGTCGACCGACGCGTTCTTCACCGGCAGTCGTGTCAGGAAGCCGAAGGCGATGGCAAATGATTGAAGCATGATTCATCCCGGCGAAGATGAGCGCAGCCGAGCAAGACGCCAGAGTAGTTCGCGGTCGAGGTGCTCCCGAACCGTAGCTTCTAGCCGGTCATACTCGGCCTGCTTCGACGGGATGCGGTGTGGCGCTGAGCACTCGGACAGCCCTTTGCGCTTACGCAGGAAGGCGACGGTACACGCGCGAATCGCCTCGTTCTCAAACAGACCATGCATCATGGTGCCCACAACCGCGCCGCCACCGCCGATCGCCCCATCGGCAGTTGCCTCCACACGCCCGTTCCGCGACCAAATCTCGAAGGGGCTCGCACGCGGGTTTCTGGGTTCCACCACACCCATGTGGATTTCGTACCCCGTGACGTCCTCTTCGACTACAGCACCATCCGTAAGGAATGACGGGATCAAGACACGGGCTCGGACTTGCGCCGTGATCTTCTCCCGCTGGAAGTGCGTCCGTAGGGGAAGAATTCCCAACCCCCGCACCTGGGTTTCAGTAGACTCTACCCCGTGGGGATCGTCGATGACCTCACCGAGCATTTGGCACCCGCCGCAGAGGCCTAACACCGGCTTGCCCTCGCGGGCGCGTGCCTCGATGGCGGTGGCGATGCCACGTGCGCGGAGCCATGCGAGATCAGACACCGTGTTCTTCGAGCCCGGCATGATCACCAGATCGGCGCCCTGTACCTCGTCAGGCTGCTCGACGAATCGAACGACGACACCGGCCTCGTGCTCCAGCGGCTCGACATCGTCGTAGTTGGAAATGCGCGGCAGGCGAACCACCACGATGTCGAGCTCGTGTTGGGACGGTC
>JAGXAR010000213.1 GCA_018971525.1 Nitrospirota bacterium | reverse complement strand
CACCTTGGCGTGAGCCGCAAGACGCTGTCCAAGGTTCTGAACGGACGTGGAACGGTCACGCCGGAAATGGCGCTGCGGCTTGAAATGACTTTCGGGAAACCTGATGCGGCGCATTGGCTCAGACTGCAGAACGCCTATGACCTTTGGCAGGCACGGAAACATTCTCGTATGATTCATGTCTCGCCCTTTACAGCTCATGCCGTCTAGTTTCGACTGCGGTGGAGACATCTACTAACTCGTACTCAGTACACTCGACAAGCCCAGCATCACCGGACAGAGTCAGCAAGAGTCTCAGCGACATCATGTTTCCTCCATTAGAGACAAGACAGGGCGCCCCCGCCAATGCGGGAGCGCCCCGTCCCTACTCACCGACGCTCCGTCAATCAGCCGCCTGCTTGCGCGCGTGGGCCTCGCTCACGACGTGCTGTTCTGTCTCGGCATGAGCTGACTTCATTTCTTTCACCTCGACCGTCACCTTGTGGATCTTGCCGGTGAACTTGGCCGGCACCGAAAAATCACCAAGGCTATGCAAATGGTGACGGCGGCGAAGCCCACACTGCGCACAGGACCGCATCCTGGCCGCGGGGCCCATCTACTTTTGGATATCGTCGGCGGAGCGGAGACGTTCACGCAGCGCTTAATCGAGGAGACTCCATGAAGCATATTTTTCTGAGCATCCTGTGCATCTGCACCGCTCTGTCCCTGCCCGCCTTCGCGCAGGACAAACAGCCGCCGAAGAAGTCTGCGCTGACCCAAGCCCCGTTCTTAAAGCCGTGGACGGGGGACCTCGATGGGATGGTCAAGCGCCGTGTCATTCGCGCACTGGTGGCGCCATCCCGCACGGCATATTGGCTCAACGGTGCCAGACAGATGGGCGCAGAGTACGAACTCCTCAAGGCCTTCGAGGGAGAAATCAACAAAAATTACAAGACACAAGGAAAGCATATCCGTACTTTTGTGACCATTATCCCGACGAGGCACGACCAGCTGATCTCGGGACTATTGGAAGGCCGCGGTGACATCGCGGCCGGCATCTTGACGGTCACACCGGAACGCCTCGAACAGGTCGATTTCGGCGAGCCGTTCTTCCGCGGCGTCAGGCAAATCGTAGTGACGGGACCGGCGTCCCCCGAGCCGGCCTCGATCGACGATCTTTCCGGCAAGGAAGTGTTCGTCCGCCGGTCGACAACCTACTGGACTCATCTCGAACATCTCAACGAGCGCTTCGCGAAAGAGCAGAAGCCACCGGTCATCCTCAAAGCCGCGCCGGAGGATCTCCAGGACGACGATCTGCTGGAAATGGTCCATGCCGGACTCGACGGCACCGTCGTCGTCAACCGGTATCAGGCACTGCTGTGGGCAAAAGTTTTCAAGAAGCTCAAGCCCCGGGAAGACCTTGTGCTGAACGAGGGAGGCGACATCGCCTGGATGATCCGCAAAGACGGTCCGAAGCTGAAAGCAGAAATCGCCACATTCGCGAAGACCTACGGCCAGAAATCCGACTTCGGGAAGGCCCTCCTCAAGAAGTACGCCGCCAGTACACGGTTCGTGAAATCTGCCACGTCAACATCCGAGATAATGAAATTCGAGCAGACAGTTGAATTCTTTCGCATGTACAGCGCCAAGTATGACATGGACCATTTGTTGATGATGGCACAGGGGTACCAGGAGTCGCTGCTCGATCAGAACGCCAAGAGCGACGTGGGCGCGATCGGCGTGATGCAGCTCATGCCTGCCACCGGCAAGGAGATGGGCACCGGAGATATTACGCAGGTCGATTCCAACATCCACGCCGGCATCAAATACATCAGTCTGATGCGCAACCAGTTTTTCGCGAATCAGCCGATGGACGCCCGCAACAAAAGCCTGTTCGCGTTCGCGACGTACAACGCCGGACCCGGCCGTGTCCAGAAACTCCGAAGAGAGGCCGAACAGCACGGGCTCGATCCGAACGTCTGGTTCAACAACGTCGAGATCATCGC
>JAGXAR010000028.1 GCA_018971525.1 Nitrospirota bacterium | reverse complement strand
CGATCAGTCTGAGGAGGTTGCGGATAGGGCCATGCGGGGCGGTGCCTTTACCTGGCTTCACAAACCCTATGACCGGACAGTGCTTCTTCAGATGCTTCGCCTTGCTATCCGACATTCTCTCCACGGATCAACTCATGTGGGGGCAAACCAGTGAATAGAATAGTGGATGAAGTCATTTTTTTTCGAGAAAGGAGAAGCGAATGAGAATCGCACAGGTTTCGCCACTCTGGGAAAGTGTGCCGCCAAGGCTTTACGGAGGCACGGAGCGGGTCGTATCGTGGATCACGGAGGAATTGGTCCGCTTAGGCCACGACGTCACGCTGTTCGCCAGCGGCGACTCTGTGACAGCCGCACGATTGGAAGCAATCTGCCCAGAAGCCCTCCGCCTGATCACAGGCTGCTTCAATCGCGAGGCTCCGATGACTCTCCTGCTAGAGCGGGCCTTCGGCGCATCCGACGAGTTTGATCTCATTCATTCACACTTAGATTTTCTTGGATTTCCTGTCGCTCGCCGTAGCCAGGCTCCGGTGCTTACGACGCTCCACGGCCGACTTGATTTACCGGAACTCGAATCGGTGTATCGGGAGTTTGCTGAAATCCCCTTGGTGTCGATCTCGGATGCCCAACGTCAGCCCCTTCCCTGGGCAAATTGGCAGGCCACGGTCCATCACGGATTGCCGCGCGATCTGTACACCTTCCAACCTCGGCAGGGACAATATTTGGCGTTCCTTGGGCGCATTGCCCCGGAGAAATGCCCTGACCAGGCGATCGCCATCGCCACACGCGCCGGAATTCCGCTGCGCATCGCCGCGAAGGTGGATCCCGCAGATCGCGAGTATTTTCAGGAGCGTATCGAGCCGCTCCTCGATCACCCGCTGGTTGAATATGTGGGCGAGATCACCGATGCCGAAAAAATTGATTTCTTGGGAGACGCCTGTGCCCTATTGGCTCCATATGATTGGCCCGAGCCATTTGGACTGGTATTCATAGAAGCCTTGGCTTGTGGGACACCGGTTCTCGCCTATCGCCGGGGCTCGGTGCCGGAAATTATCGACGACGGCGTCACTGGTTATATCTGCAATCACCTGGACGAATTCGCCACAGCAGTGGAGCAGGTCTCGCTCCTCGATCGTCGCCGTTGCCGGGAAGCCTTTGAATCGCGATTCACCGTCGAACGGATGGTCCAGGATTATCTTGACGTTTATGCACAGATCCTCAATGACCGTTCGACGACGGCACTTCGAAGCCACTTGCACCCGGTTATAACACCGGCGCTGACTGCAGTTGCAGTTTGCTGATTGGTCCGCGAGGAAACACCCATGGCTGAGGACCTTGTAGCACATGTAATGCCGACGGAATCGTCCACGCCATCCGATGCAGGATGCAATTGCTCAAAACACGAGATTTTGGTCTGCTCTATGCCGGCCAGTTGATCTCTCAAATCGGAGACGGGCTGAACAAAGTGGCGCTCCTCTGGTTTGTGTATGACCTGACCGGCTCGGCACTCAAGATGATGGTCATTGGTTTACTGCAGACCATCCCCCCCCTGCTGTTCGGACCCTTGATAGGGATCGGCCTGGATCGGCTATCGAAAAAGAGAGTCATGATCTGGGTCGATCTGCTCCGCACCCTCCTAGTCCTGCTGATTCCGATCCTCTATGCCGCCGAGGCACTCACGTTGGAGATTCTCTACGTCATCGTCTTCCTGACGGCGATTGTGTCGACCGTGTTTGGACCGGCTTTGTCCTCCGCCATTCCACATATAGTCGTCCGGTCACAATTCACAGCGGCCAACGCCTTGCTCCAAAGCACGACTAACTTCGGCATGGTCATGGGCCCCGCGATCAGTGGGCTCGGGATCGCATTCGTCGGGGCACAAAACGTCTTATATCTTAATGCCCTCACATTTCTCATTTCCGCCCTCTGCCTGATGCCGATTCGTACCCGCGAGCCTCTGCCCTCACACCGTTTGATCACCCCGTCGGGCAGCATGGTGCACGACCTGATGATCGGATTTCGATTTGTGTTTCTCCAGCAGCGTATTGTCTTCATGCTGATGGTGACTGCTGCCCTCTATAATTTGGGCGCCAGTGCATTCATGTTCCTGCTCCCCGTGTTCGCCAAGGAATCTCTCGGTGCGGGTCCCATTGAGCTCGGCTGGCTCTGGTCGATCCTTGGAATCGGCATGTTGGCCGCCTCCACCTGCCTTGTCTGGGTCCGGCAGGGAAACCTGCACCGACGCCTGCGGATGATCTCCGGCTCCATGGCAGTCGGAGGCCTTGCGGTCGGTGGGTTAGGGCTTCTGGAAACACCGCTTATAGCAAGCGTCTTCATGCTTATCATCGGCGGGAGCACGGCCCTGCTTACGCCGATCGTGTTTGCCTTACTGCAGGAGGTGACGCCTGTTCCCCTACTAGGGCGCGTTTTCACAGCCTTCAGTACGGGGGGGATGGCTTGCGCCATGGCGGGAATGATGGGGTTCGGATGGGTGGCCGATGCGATCGGTCCAGGCGTCAGTCTCCTCGGCATCAGTCTTGTCCTTCTAGGAACAGCCGCCTTTGCCCAGCGGTTCAGCAGCCAGTGTGACCCTTCATGTGAGGCGAGTCGCTTCGATCTGCGTTCCCAAGCCATCTAACGGAACTTATTCATTCTTCTTATAGTGCTGATGATGGATTGCTCGGGGAAATCTTTCCTGCCAAACCCTAGTACTTCCCCTCTCACCGCACAAACTCCTGCAATAGAAAGGAAAGGCGCACGCCTCGTTTCAGAAAAATAAACGATCTCCTCAGCGTGCCGAGACGAATTCCGATATCCCAGCCGCCACCAATAGACAGCCAACACAGCCACTGCCATAATGACACTGTCGACCGACCTGGATTTCGATGGATTGGGTCGTGATCCAATTCATTTTCGGCTTGGTTCGGGCTCCGCTCACCTATCGGTTTGAAGAAGTGTTCGAAAGAAAGGATGTCCGGGGAGGGCAATACATGAAAGCCGTACGCGCTGCGATCGCAGTCCTATCGCTCACGATGATCGTCGGATGTGTGCCCATGAAGATGCACACGAACACCGTGGCTGAGCTAGAGGAAGCCCGGAAGACTTTGGCACAGACGACGGCGGCGTTCGACAGCTTCAAGAAGAAATCGACCGCAGAAATTGAGACCCTCCAGCAAGAGAAGGCCAAGATATCCAAGGATCTCACCGCTGCCCTGACTGAAGCTCGCGACAAGATCAAAGATTTGGAGAGCAAGCTGGCGACCGAGCAGGTGAAAGCAGGAACGCTTCGAGAGGAAAAGCAGAAACTGATGACCGGAACCACGACAGCGCAAGAAGAGATCGCCCGAATCCAAAAACGTGCGGGCGAGCTCGAAACTGCCGCTGTGCGCGTCGACGATCTCGAAAAGCGGCTCCTGGAGCGGGACCAGGAAATCGGAAAACTTCGGCAGGCGTTGCTCGACCGCGAGACACTCGCTTCAAAAGTGACGACATTGACGAAGGAACGGACCCAACTCATGGCTGAGCTTCAGAAACAACAGGAAGCGCTCAAGGCTCGCAAAGAACAGCTGGAGGCGAAGGAATGTGGGCCAGTACCCCCCAATCCTGGAATCAACCGCCAAGGCAACTGAGAATCTACCCACGACCAAGACCTGCTGTTATGCGATGTCCAGTCGGGACGAACCACAATGCTGATCAACATGGCTCATACCTGCCAGGAGAACGGCCCTGAGTCAGCGCTGATATCGCCCAAGACATTTTGCAACTCTATAAGAGAGTGCCTGTCGCCCCCAGACTACAGATCCGTGAATAATTGAAATCGGTCGGGTCCGGCGCACCACTTTCCTCCTTCTCCGTGTCGTCTGTTCCGACCGGAGTGACAACAGAACCATCCCGTGCATGGAGCCCGTCGCCATTCGCTTGGCTGGGAACTCCGCATTATCACGCACGCCCCGAGCATCCTGATCGACCAGGCTGCGGGAAAATCGTTTCGGCACAGCAGAACTCCGATGGCCTGCACGCCCGGGACAAGAGGAGAACACCCCCGCAGGACGCTCAACAAGGCCGCCCACTTTGTACGTCGTTCGTGAAACGCCGTTCGTCTCTCATTACAGAACCGGCTGTAGCATGTTCACGAGATCCGCTTCACGCTTCACGGGTGTGGAGAACGCTGCGGGCGTGACTTTTCACCATCCCGCCAGGTTGCAGGCTGCCGCCGTAGACGGTGGACACGCCGCTGATCACAGCCCTGATCGGACTGAGTCTTCTATCAGACGATTGCGGAAAGGAGGGAGGATCAGCCGGGCTGCATGGTCGGTCTCGCCATTCTCATTAGGGGTGAGCAGTCGGACAAATGTTTATCCACTTATCACCCCTCTACGAGGATCGTCACCGACGTCGCGGCCCAATCAGCCGCTGGTGAAGCTGGCACGGCCGGCTCGCTTGAAGGCGTCGGCGGCGTCAGCGCAGCAGGATCTGCCGGTGCAGGTGTCACTGACGAGGAAGGTTCAGGCTGATCGACGAGGGACGTGCCGGGAACATGCGAGGTCTGATCGTACACGGTCACGATACCGCGCGTGGCAATCTTGGCCAGATCCTGGCGGATGGTGCCGATGCCGGCAGCCACCCCGCGTGTCTTCACCGCTCCGTTTGTGTGACTAGCGCTGGTCTGAAGCGTCTGCACTCGCTGACGGAGCATCTGAGCGGTTTGTATATCTGTACTGGTGAAGACACGAACGGTATCCGTGCCTTTGGGAGGCGTGTAGTCCCAGTAGAAGCCTGCACGATTACCGGGTTTCAGCGAGTCAGGAATCAGGACGGTCTCACCGGCACGGACGAATCCGTCCGTCACAAAACTGCCCTGTTGATAATTATTGGGGAACAACAGATTAACTCCGCCTTCTGAGTCGACATCCACAATCGTCAGGTACGAGTCGGCACTCACACTGACTTCCAATTGCAAGCTGTTCTTCTCCGACCGCGCCTCTTTCGGCCGTCGAATGCGATACTGGGCCGGCTTCGTATTACCTGCCACGACGGCGATCCCACGTGTGCCGACGGATGCCTTTTGGACCGCGGCGTTCGCGACCCTGACGTTCACTTTCAATTGGGAGGAGGGATTATCCAGCGTCAGTAATTCCGATGCGTTGGCTGAACGGGAGACCACAAGGGCCAGACCGGCTCCCCATTGATCGTCGTCAGTCGAAAACGAAGCCACCACCTCCAGGCCATCCGCCGCGAGGAGACGCAGCTCGGTTCCCTGGACATCGACCAGAAACCGGGCAGTCTTTTCCGGCCCCACCAGCTCAATCTCCGTGATGTTCCTCCTCAGGACCTCCTCGATATGCTTGCGACGTTCTTGGGGAACGTCGAGGATGCGGATGGGAATTCTTTCCCCGCTCGCGGCAGGCAGCAGTGCCACAGCCCGGGCACCCTTCGGAATCGTGCTCTCAGCTTTCTGCAACTTGGCGAGCGAATCCTTTCCGGAGGTCTGTGTCACCGTCGCCACAGCGAGGGCTCTCCCCGGTTGAAAATTGACCTCTCCAGGCGGGTACAGCGTCCACATCGATCCGGGCCCGGCACCTAACAACACCCCGCTGACGAGAGTCACCTGCCCGCCGGCGCCAGGCTGCACCTCCAGCCAGGGAAGTCGGGTGTTCTGGCTCATCGAAGCGACACCCGTCCCCCCGCTCGTGCCGCCGAACAGGGTTTTCTCCAGTAGGTTCGGTGGCGCCTCCAATTGCGGTTCCGGCATAGACGAGCGGCCAAAATGCGTCTGAATGCGTTTCAGTTCTCGTTCCACTCCGCTGAAAATTTCGCGGGGCGTCGCCCCTACGCCAGCCGTACTCAGGCTCCGTGCCAAGGCAAACGTGAAGAAGCCGTGGTAGCGTCCATCGACCGGCCCATCGAGTGCTTCCTGATTGGACGCGGCGCCGCTCATGACCACATAACGGGAGGTGACGACCGGAACCACCGCCCGTGTTTTGACGGATGCCTGGTCGGCCTTCCGATAGATGTCGACCCTGGTGTCTTGAGGGATTGATCGTGTGCGGATGTCGAGCGAACGGGTGGCCGTACCGGAGTGGCACGAGTCTAAGACGATGAGGGCGTTCCTTGCGCGAAGCCTGGCAAACACTGCATCCAATTCATCATCCGTGATATCCCTCACGTCTCCAAAACGCCCATCTTGCGGGACGATGGTCTCGTCGAGGCCGTCCTCTTCATCGCCGTTCAGATCCTCCACCTGCGACCCATGGCCCGAATAATGGAAATATACGGTATCCTGTGGCCCCGCCTCTTTCACCAACTGCTCTAATGCCGCCAGGATACCGGCGCGAGTCGCGGCTTCATCCTTCACGACGACGATATATTTCTCTGGAAATCCCCAACGCGTCAGCAGAATCTGTCGCATAGTCTCAATGTCGTTGATCGACCCCTGCAGCTTCGGCACGGCTTGATATTTATTGATCCCGATCAGGAGCGCACGTTTGACGCCGGGGCCACTATCCGAAGCAGCGGATTGCGCCGAAACCCGGCTGTCCCCGATGGCACCCAGGATCACGCACAGTACGCCTGCACCAAGCCGCGACCAAATCGACATTCTCATCGGCATCACCTTTCGTCTACGAGGTCCCGGGAAGTGCTGGATGCCCACCGCCCCTCCTGTATGTGTAGGTCGCGGGCACGGTTCATCGGGTTCACTGTGTCACAGGCTCGACCGTGCGGACACTCTCCCTCTGGCTGCGCAGAACGTCGACCTTCTTCTGTGCAGCTGCCTGGTCTCCAGCCGGAAACTCCATTATATAGGCGCCATCCGAAGTCGGCCCATCCACGATTCGGCCACGCAGCCCTTGAACGAGAGAACGAATCTGTCGTTCAGACGCTGTCTCCTGAAACACCACACGCAGCCTGACCGTTGGGGCGCCAAGCCCCCTGGTCGTCACCTGATCAAGGAGAGTCGGCCTGGTCATACTCCAGAGGAGCAAGCCGAGTTGAGCCACGAGCAACGTCACCACAAGTGCGGGCGCCCATCGGGGAGCAAACAGGGACCGGAACCATTCATCAAGTCCCTTCAACCGCTGCGGACCTGAGGCAGACTTCGCCCCCTTCGTGGAAGCCTCCAGTGCAACCTGTCCAAGAACGGCCCGTTGAAGCCGTGACGACGGCTCGGACTGCGCCGCATACACCTCGTGCAACTGCACGTTCAACTGAGCCAATTCATCCAATTCAGCGCGACAGGCCGCGCAGGACGAGAGATGCTGGTCAACCTGACGGCGTTCGTCCTCCCGCAGGGTGCCGTTCAGATACCACGGCAGCAGGGCTCCCTCAGGATGAATAGGCTGATCAAGCGTATCTGGTTCTACCATTTAGACTCGCTCACCCTGGCCGAATTGCTTCAGTTGATGCTTGAGACGTTGCTTGGCATAGTACACACGGGTTTTCACCGTATTGGTCGGGATGGACAGCAGCTCCGCAATCTCTTCGTACGATAACTCTTCATAAAATACGAGACGAAGGACTTCTTGATGTTCACGCGAAAGTGTCTTCAATGCCTGTTGCGTCAACGAGGTCACTTGCTTCCGATTGACCGACTCCGCGGGGCTTTCTTGAGCATGGGGCATTTCGAGAGCCTCATCCAACGCCACGTCGTTGTGATGGCGCCCGGTTCGTCGGAGCGCATCAAACGCCTTGTGCCGCGCAATCCCGAAGATCCACGTCGACACACGAGAGGAACGGGAAAAACTTCCGGCGCCTCGCCACACAGCCGTCATGGCATCCACCACCACTTCTTCCGCCAGCGTGGGGTCATAGATCAGCGTGCACACATACTGATAGACGCGTTTCTCGTAGAGCTGGTAGAGGCGTTCGAACGCCGCGGCGTCACTGGCGGCCACTGCCGCCAGAAGATCTGGATCTGAGACATCTTGCCAGTGAGTCGCGTCCATAGCGCCGTTCGTTCAATGCGGAGACAGGCGGCGGGGCCGAATTGCGCCCTTGCTCTAACACATTTGTTCCAGCCCCTCAATAGGACAGGGTTTGATTGACCCTCCTTCCGAGCCGGTCTACAATGCCCATGAACCTTTCACCAACTCGCCTCGACCAACGGGATAAGAGCACGGAGATCAGCCATGATGCGATACCGAAGGATGAGGCAGTACAAAGTATACCAACAGGGAACGACCATGGCCCTGGTGGGTACCCTGCTCCTCAGCTCCTGTGCAGCCGCGCCGTTCCTCGTTCCAATCGCCTTTGAGTTTGCAAAAAATCTCTTCCAAACCAGTTCCCAAAACTACGGGACCAAGTATCGCGACAACCTGAACACCCTCGTAGGTCGGCTGGCCAGTCCCTACATGCAAAATCTCCCTCCGATGCCGGCCCCCACGCCCGGCATGACTGGTCAATCAGGGTTCCAAGGGCAGCCGGGATTTCAAGGTCAGCCTGGTTTTTCAGGGCAACAGGCGGTTCAAGGACAGACGGCCACGCCGCAGCAGCAATATCCCGGACAACAAACCTACCCGGGGCAAGCCGGCGCCTACGACCCGAATAATCCCTATGGAGCCGGGACCCAGGCCCCTGGCGCCCAGGCTTATCAAGGCGGAGCCACCGCCAATCCCTATGGAACAGCCCCCGGCTATGCAGGGCAACCGGGTACGCCGCAGCAGCAATATCCCGGACAACAGACCTACCCGGGGCAAGCCGGCGCCTACGACCCGAATAATCCCTATGGAGCCGGGGCCCAGAATCTATACGGACAGCCCGCTTCTCCCTATGGAACTCCATCGCCCTACGGACAAACGACGAATCCCTCTGGGGCCCAGAATGTATACGGGTCACAAAATGCCTATGGCAACAGCGGGTATCAGACTCAGCCAGGTCAACAAAATCCATATGGCTCGACCAATCAGCAGTACGGAACGCAGAATCCGTATGGAGGGACGCCGTCAACTCCGCAGCAGCCATACGATCCGAACAATCCTTATGGGACTGGCGCAGCGGCACAAAGCTACGGCCAAACACAGCCCGGGTATGGCCAAGCGCAGCCCGGGTATGGGCAAGCACAACCAGGGTATGGAACCCCATCGCCGTATGGGACTCCGCAACAACAACAGCCGCAGCAGGCGTATGGTGGGTATGGCACGGCTGGTCAGCCGTATGGCGGACAGCCCTACGGAGGGGCCGGAGTTCGTCCTCGCTCGGTGTCGCCGGAGCCAGTGGCCGTGGATGTGGCGCTGGTTCGCCAGAAACAAACCGCCAAGGGCAAAGAAGTGGTCTTGATGAGCGACGGCGATGTCCTCCATGACGGGAGTGGGAAGAAAGACGCCGGAGACAAGTTCAAGCTGGTGGTGCGTACAAACTGCGACTGTTATGTCTACGTCGTCTCGATCGATGGATCGGGTTGGGCGGAACCGGTCTTCCCCGCCAAAGCTGGTACGACGCCAAACCCGCTGAAGAAGGATCAGGAAGTAGCGTTTCCTGAAGGGCCCTACTGGTTCAGCCTCGATCAGGTAAAGGGAATTGAAACATTTTATGTGGTCGCCTCGGCGAATCGTCGAACCGATTTGGAAGAGAGCATGGCCAAGATGGCGGCTGAAACACGTCCGGCTGGCACCATCGTGGCGAAAGTCGAAGTACCGCCTGTCATTCCCGGAGGCGTGGGCTCGACGAAAACGCGAGGCATCATCACGGTCAAAGACGAAGCCGACAACGCCACGCAAGTGACACCGTTATCATATATGGCAAGTCAGCCAGGACAAGATGTGACAGTGACCCGCTGGTTCAAACACGAATAAGTAAGAGAGGCATATGAACATGCGCATCTCCCGTAGCTTGATAGGGATCACGGCTGGACTGATCTTCTCCAACTCACTCGCGATGGCCCAGGTATTCCCACCTCGCCAGCCGCAGCCAACTCCAGCACCGGTTCCTGTGCCTACTCAACCAGCGATGCCTTCGGTGGGTGGAGCGCCCGGAACGCTGACGAAGAGTACTCCCTTCGCCGTCATTATCGGTGACCCGACGAAGGCGTTTATTCAGATCGGCAACATGCGGAGCCCCCTGGATACGAACTTTGCGTTGGGCCGCGGGCTGGCAGGGCGCATCGCCTTGGACAAGTACACGCATGAACTGGGGAGTGGCCAAAAGGCATATATTCATCTCACGGGAGTGTCAAACCCTCCCATCGTCACGACGGAAGGAGCCGAACTTCGTTACCAGTTTGTCATTCCGACGCTTCAGTTTAAGACCTACTACAAGGACTATTCAGGCGAGGGGGACAGCGCACTCGGTGATCTGGTTGCCGAAAAGGTCCTCGTCGACCTGTTCGTTTTGCCAACCCTCGATCAACGACGATTCCCGACATTTCACTCGATCCGTATTGCCGTGACGGGAAGCGTGAAGGAAGCCGAGAAATGCACGTATTTCTTCGACATCATCTTTCCTGTGAACATCTGCAAAGCGGCTTCGAACTATTTCAATCAGATACAGCCGGCGCTAGAGAACGGCATTCGCGAAGTGCTTCTGCAACCGCAGACCAGGGCTCAGTTCGAACAACAGATCTATCAGTTCGTCCGCGCCGATCTTCTTTCCAAAGCCGGCATCAATCCCATGAGTCCCGCTCAGGTTGAAATTCTCCAAGCCGAGTTTCGCGGAACGGACTATGTCGTGAATTATGTGCCCAGGTAGTCGTGACGCTGATCCCGCCGAATGGGGGCGGTAGCGAAGCGCTGAACGGCTAGTATCCAGTAAGGTGGATCAGACGATGAGACAACGACGGCCGGCCAGTATGGTCATGCTGGAAGCCATCGTCCTCAGCTTCGTCATCGCCGGACAGGCTGAGGTGTGGGCTGTCCCGGTCGAACTCGTGCAGCCCATGCACTTTCTCGATGCCGAGGGGCATGATCTCGTGATTCCTGCCGGAACCTATCACATCGAGCCTCGCAGGCTGCGCTAGCGTTGACACCTACGGACAGATCTGCGGCGTTTGTGATATCGGCGGCCCCGGGCCGGGGATTGTGTCGTCCGCCACCATCAGGAAATTTTCGACTGCGTCGGCACTGACGAAAGCACTGGCCCCCACCAAGCCCTGCTCGGTATCGGCGAGACCAGCCGGCATACTGGCATCTCCGCCCGTCCCACCCACGCATTACATGACGATTTCCTCACTGACACTCGCGAGCAGTCTGTTGTTTGACAACATGAAAACAAAGACCGGGTCGCCCATCACAGCACTCGCAGTCGATGAGGCGAGTAATATTCTCGGCACGATGCTGACCTTGAAGGCGCCGTCCGGAACCTATTCGACGAGATTGACCACCCCCATCCAACTGCCTGCTAGCGCCATCATTCGTGAGATCGCACCTCTGGCATATTATGATGTCCTTGCGGAAGATGTGCGGGTCGGGCTGTTGGCGGATCGCCTGAGCTTACGCCCAACGGATTTGAGAACGCCTGCGCCGGGAAACTCGTTGATCGACGTGAATATCAACAGCGAATATGCCTCGGTTGTCGGCACCACACCTCTCGCCGTGAGCGATCTAGCGATACCCGTCCTCAACCGTGACATGGGGTATTTGGTATATGCCTTCATAATGGCGTCGCCAACGCCGGGCCATAAAATCAGCCCGGTCAGACTCGGCTACAGTCTGCCATAACCTCTCAATAGTCAGCCAGGTTCAGCCTCCTCTCCCCCTACTCTCACCTATAACCGTACCCCCCCTCACACCTGTTCGTATTTGTTCAATCTGAGGTCTACCCTCTATTGAACGATCGAAGACATATTTCCGACTCACCTTCGAATGACTGGTCCCCCAAAAGGCCCCATGGTATACTGCGCGCCCGCCAGAGACTGTGCTCCGGAACGAGGTTGAAGGAGGCAGATCATATGATTTCACTTCAGCAACACCGATTGATTTCTCTACTTCTCCTTATATGCCTGTTAGGTGGATGTGCCGCTCCGTATGGTCAGCCACGGCAATCAGGACCGCGATATACCCCGCCGAGCGATGCTGAAATCGAGCAAATGGGTCTACGAATGATGGGGAAGCGGCCGGCCAAACAGGCTGCGACCAGCTTTGACGGAGTCGAAGTGGTTTTTCAGACAGGCCATGCGGGCGGAATTCATGCGCTCGCGGTGAGTGCGAATAGACGTTTCATTGCGTCGAGTGGAAGTCAGGACGGCACAGTCAAAATTTGGGATGTGGCAAGCGGACAAGAAGTCCGAACTCTGACTGGGTTCGACATGCTGGGCGCGGACAAACTGGCATTTAGCGACGACAACCTGCAGTTGATCACCCATGAAATGACGAGTGGGGTCAAAGTGTTCGAGTTGGCGTCGGGAATTGAAGTTCGCGCCGTCGGGTCGATTATGTCGGGAGGAGGCCAGATGAGTCCCGACGGACGCTTCGCAGTTACGAACGGAGGCGGGAGAGGGACGGCCCCGGCTGTATTCGATTTGCGAACAGGGAAACCCGTTTGGAATGTGCCGGACGATGGAGCTCAACAACCACTGGCCTTGAGTCGTGCCGGACGAATTCTCGTCACGAGTAAGATCGATACCAGCAGGACCTCGTCGTTGGGTTCGTTATTCGGATTTGGAACGCCCTCATTGCCCTCGATGAAAAGAGAAATGCTGGTGTGGGACGTTATCGCGAAGAAGTTGCGCCAGACATTGCCGGTTTCCGGAACTGAAGCGGAAGGACTTGATATCAGCCCCGATGGAAAGTTGTTGGCCCGGGAGCAATCCGGCAATCGTACGATTCAGATCTACGAACTCGACACAGGAAAAGTTATCAAGACGTTGGATGCCGGCGCGTCAGGCTGGAGCGGTATGACGAACGGACTCAGTTTCAGTCCCGACGGGAAAGCGTTGGCCTTTGCCACGAGCGAGGGAAAAACGAGACTCTTCGACGTCGCGACAGGTCAACTGAATAGCAGCCTCCAGGCCACCGCCGTCAATTTTACTCAAGATGGATCATCGCTTGTGTTGGGCCCGCTCGGCGGCGGGGCGCCGTTCCTTCGTGAAGTGGTTTCCGGGAAGGAAACTCGTCTCGCCGGCGGTGTCAGCGGCGTTCTCGATTTGGCGATCCTGCCCGACAGTCGGTCGATCATCGCCGGCACAGAGAGCGGCAGTGCCAAATTGTGGGATATGACTACGGGCCAGATTGTGCGAACCTTCGATTGCCCGGGGGGATCGGCCGCAAGATCCGTGGCGGTTAGCAGTACGGCACCGGTCTTGGCCACAGCATGCATGGATGGCTCTGTATGGCTGTGGGATCTCGCGAGCGGGAAACAACTCCGCAATCTGACGCAGCCGTTTGAGCAGGGACAGTTTGCCGATACGATCGTCCGCTTCACGAAGGATGGGCGGTCCTTGGTGGTCGGCGTGAAAGATCAATTGAGTCTCTGGGATGTCGCCACCGGCAAGGAACTCCGTCATATCATGCTGCCGGCCGGCCCGCTCCCGAAACATGTGGCCGGGACGGACAATCCATTCGCTGCGTATGAGGGACTCGATCCGAAGCTTCAGGCGATGATGAAAGCACAGGCGTCGAAAGAACCCGCTACGGATCGCCAGTCGCTGGAGATCATGAAAGAAGTAGCGCGCTGGGTTCGCGCATTGGCAGTGCACCCGAATGGGCAACTAGTAGCGGTAGGGAAATCATATGAGACGAGCCTGTGGGACCTGGGAACGGGGAAAGAAGTGTACAAGTTGAGCGGAAAAACCGGTCGGCAGGGTGGTTTCATGCCTCCCATCCCCAATATGCCGAAACAGGCCGGAGGCGGCGCAAGTCTTGGCGCACGATCAGGAATATTCGGCGGGTCATTGTTCCCGTTCGGGCAAGGCAGCCAACCTGCGACGACGCAGGTGCCCACGATGCCTATGACGGGAGATCTCTCGGACATGATGGATATGGTCTCTGATGGGATGGAAGGCGCTCGCAGCCTCGCATTCAGTCCGGATGGGAAATGGCTTTTGACTGACGGGACGAGAGGCAAAGCGCTATGGGATGTGAGCACCGGCCAAAAACTCCGTGCGCCGAGCAAGACCGGCATGCAACCGGGTTTCGATCCGATGAGCATGCTGGGCGACATGGAGTTTAATTTGGACGGAACCGGCGTCGCCGTCAGTCCCGACGGTCGATGGGCCGCACGCAGTCATGGGCAGGTGATCAAACTTTGGGATCTTGCGACAGGACAAGACCGGTTCGAATTGACCGGGCATACCAGTGCGGTGAAGTCCGTTGCGTTCAGCCCCGATGGTCGGTTCATGGTGAGTGGTGGCGGCGATGGAGCCGTGCGCGTCTGGAATCTTCAAACCGGAAAAGAGTTAGCGGCGTTTATCGGCATCGGCGGCTCCGATTTCGTGACCGTCACGCCGGATCAGTACTATCGCGCTTCGAAAACCAGGATCAAGGGGGTGGCGTTCCGGGTGAAGAAGGATTTGTATCCGTTCGAGCAGTTCGATCTGCGGTTCAACCGACCCGATATCGTGCTTGCTCGTCTGGGCATGGTGTCGCAGGAGGTCGTGCAGAGTTACCGGTTGGCCTATGAGCGGCGGCTCAAAAAGATGGGCCTGACCGAACAGATGCTCGGCACCGATTTCCATCTGCCGGAGGTCGAACTGCTCACGAAAGAAGTGCCGGTCTCGATGAATACCACCACGCTGCCGCTCCGAGTCAAGGCAAGCGACAGCAAATATGCGCTCGATCGCTTCAACGTGTTTCTCAATGACGTGCCGGTGTATGGGACGGCGGGATTGTCCCTCCCGAGCAAACAACTCCAGACGCATGAGCAAGATATTCAGGTACCCCTCGTGCCCGGCCGGAACAAGGTACAGATCTCCGTGCTCAACCAGCAAGGCGTCGAATCGTTGAAGCAGACGGTCTACACGTCGTCTACCGCACAGATGGCGCCACCGGAAGTGTATGTCGTTGGCATCGGTGTGAGCGAGTACAAGGACAAGGCATACAATCTGCGCTACGCGGCGAAGGACGCCAATGATCTTGTTGCGACCTACAAAGCGATCGAGCAAAGACAAGGAACACAGAGCAAGATCCATGTTTTGAGCCTCACAGATCAAAAAGCCACAAAGTCTGACATCATGAGTGCGAAGGAGTGGCTCAAGCAATCGAAGATCAACGATCTCGTCGTCGTCTTTGCTGCCGGTCACGGGATGACCGATGAGAAGTCTGATTATTACTTCGGCACACACGACATCGATCCCAGGAATCCAGCCACCAACGGCCTGCCTTACGAAGAGTTTGAAAATCTTCTCGACGGTATTCCTGCCTTGCAGAAAGTCTTGCTGTTGGATACCTGCTTCTCCGGAGAAATCGAAAAAGATCAGGCGGTGGTCGTGGCCCAAGCGGAGACCGGCGGCTCCGGGACCGTGAAGATGCGTTCGTTCAAAGCCGCGCGCGGCGTGACCGTCGTACCGGATGCGAGTGAGACAAACTCAGGCACACCCACCGCCCCGCGTCTCTCCAAGGAAATGGTGAAATTTCAACAGGACTGGTTTGCCGATCTTCGGCGCGGGACTGGTGCAGCGGTTATCTCCAGCTCCAGCGGCAACGAATACAGCCTCGAAGGCGAGCAATGGAAGAACGGCGTGTTCACCTACGCGCTCATCAACGGTCTGAAGAACCGAGGAGCGGATGCGAACAAGGACCAGACCATCACTGTCAGCGAACTTCAGAGCTATGTCATCGACCAGGTCCGCAAACTGACCGAAGGTGGCCAAAACCCGACCGTTCGACGGGAGAACCTGGAATACGATTTCGCGGTGTACTAGCCTTAGCAGGATTCGCGAGGGGCGCGTTGTGCAAGGGAAGAAATCGAGATGCTCATCCTGTTTGCAGCGGCAATTTGTGTCAGCGCCTTTCTGTTGTTTCTCGTGCAACCCATGATTGCGAAGATGGTTCTGCCGCAACTCGGTGGGACACCGTCGGTATGGAACACCTGCATGGTGTTTTTCCAAGCGATGTTGCTGGCCGGTTACAGCTACGCGCACGTGCTCACCGGGCGGTTCCAGATCCGTCGTCAGGTCGTTGTGCATCTGCTCGTTTTGCCGCTGCCGTTGGCCGTTTTGCCGGTCGCTCTCGCGTTTGAGTGGACACCTAGTCAATCGCGCTCCCCGATCGCCTGGCTCCTCTGGCTGTTGACGCTGTCGATCGGGCTCCCGTTTTTCGTGTTATCGACGACGGCGCCGCTGCTGCAAAAGTGGTTCAGCCACATTCCGCATGCACTGGCGAAGGATCCTTACGTCCTCTATGCCGCCAGCAATTTTGGCAGCATGGTCGCATTGCTGGGGTACCCTGCGATCATCGAGCCTAACTTGTCGCTGCATACAGGCGGAGGGTTGTCTCAAAGTCGGCTGTGGAGCATGGGTTATGGCGTGTTGATTGTATTGATCGGCGCAGCGGGATGGGGCGCATGGCGCGCCGGCAACCATACTCATGAGCCGGACGCACATCATGCGACCACGACATCGGCCGTTTCGTCTCTGCCCGAACTTCGCACACTGGCTCGTTGGGTATTGTGGGCGTTCGTGCCCTCGAGCCTCATGCTGGGCGCAACGTCGTATGTCACGTTGAATATTGCCGCAATCCCGCTCCTCTGGATCATTCCGCTGGTGCTGTATCTGCTGAGTTTTATCCTCGTTTTTGCGAAATGGAAGTCTCAGTTTCATGGGGCGATGAGTCAAGCCATGCCCGTTCTGTTGATCCTGCTTGTGTTCACGATGGTAGCAGAAGGTTTCTCGATTCCCTTCGGCGGCCGGATTCTGTTGCATCTCTCCACGCTGTTCGTCGTCGCCATGGTTTGTCACGGATCATTGGCCCGCCAGCGCCCATCGACCGGGCATTTGACGGCGTTTTATCTCGCCATGTCAGTTGGCGGCGTGTTGGGAGGCATTTTTAACGCATTGATTGCGCCGGTGGTGTTCGTGAGTACTGCGGAGTATGCGATTGTTCTTGTCGTTGCCGGCCTTCTCTTGCCAAAGGGAATTCGGCAACCGACTCAGGCAGCAACGGTGGAATCGGCTGCGGCTGATGGAACCGGCGCGGCAGGATTCGTACGCGACGCGGCCTTGATACTGGTGATCGCTGCATGGACCGGAGGATTGATCTGGTTGACGCAAGGAACGGAGCGCGCGGCGGAGGGGCAGACGGCTCAGCACGGATTCTGGGCAACGCACGCGCCTATGACTGGACTCAGTCCGACTGACTGGCTCAATCTCCTGATCTACGGCGGTCCCCTGGTTCTTTGCTATCTGCTGCGATTACGCCCTCTGGTGTTTGGGCTCGGTCTGGGTGTGCTTCTGGTGATCGCGGATATGCCCGACGCATCAAGCCATACCGTCTTATTGCATCAGGAACGGACCTTTTTCGGCGTCCTCAAGGTCAAATTCGACCGAGATCTCGATACACATCGATTGATTCACGGCAATACGGACCATGGGGCTCAGTGGTGGAATCCCGATAAGCGCGACGAACCGATGACCTACTATCATCGGAAGGGCCCGATCGGAGATTTGTTCAACGCGCTCCAAGGCCCGAACAGCCGTTCGCATATCGCCGTGACCGGCTTGGGCGCCGGCGCCCTGGCCAGCTATGCCCAACCCGGGCAGTCGTTGACCTTCTACGAAATCGATCCTGCCGTCGTGATGATCGCGCTCGATCCGAGCTATTTTACCTACTGTGAGGACGCCAAACGGCGAGGTGTCGATCTGCAGATGGTGGTAGGAGACGGCCGGTTAAACATGGCCCGTACAGTGGACGGCCTCTACGACCTCGTCATTCTGGATGCCTTCAGCTCCGATTCACTGCCGGTCCACCTCATCACTCGAGAAGCGTTCGAGCTGTACCTGCGAAAAATGACACGCAACGGTGTGATCGCGGTCAACATTTCGAATCGTTATCTCCATATCGCGCCGGTGTTGGGAAATTTGGCGGAGGAACTGCATCTGGTCGGTCTGCATCGGCATGACCATGAAGATGAGGACATCGTGCCGGGAAAGTATGCGTCACATTGGGTCGTCGTGGCGAAGCAGCGAGAGGCCCTGGGGACGCTTCTTGAAGACAAACGGTGGGAGCCGATCCCGAAGAATCCCGCATTGGGCGTCTGGACCGATAACTTCTCCAATGTACTCAGCGTGTTTGATTGGAGAAGTTGAGCAGAATGAGGGGATTCTGAGAATGGGCTATCGCCATGGCCACGGGTCGGAATTCCGCCGCCCGCCGGTAGAATCTGGAGTACGACTTTGCGGTGTACTGACGGGGGGGGAAATCGAAAACGAAATACTAACTCGTCTAAAAAATGGCGAAGAGGTGCGAACCTTCCTGAGGCTCATAACGACACAAGGGCAGATTAAGCGAGGGAGGAAGTCATGCTAAGACAGAGGCGCGTGGCGATTGTTATCGCGTTCGGGCTGATCGTTGGTGGATGTACGGCGGGTACTGTGCCGCCTGAGCAGACCGCTACGGATGCGCAGAAGGCAGCAACCTCGACCGAGGGAGTCAGCGAGTCCAGCGGGGTGGAGAGTCGAGCGCTGCTTCCCACATCGCCCGTACTACGGCCCCTTCCGTCGGCAACCCCTGGTCCGGCCCCAGCCCTGACTCTTCCTCAAACTTCCGCTGTTCCGGTCGCTCCATCGCAGTCTACCGTTCCGGCGACCGTGTCGCCCTTCGTGTCGACGTATGGGTTTACCCTGCCGCCGCCATGCGGAGGCTTACAGCCTGGAAAATCCTGTTGGCTCAGCCGAAAAGGAGTGGGAACGCTCACGGAAGCGACTTCCTACTATCGACGAGTCGGAGGATCGTTTGCGTACTCCCTTTCTCAATCCAACAATCAATTACTTATTTTCAATGACACGCTCAAAAATTTCATGGCCAGAAATGGCTTTGGGCAGTCTGGTGAAGTGCACGCCGTCTATTTCAATAACATCGACTTGCGGATCGGGCGTGATATGCATTGCAAGCAAAATGGTGCGCGAGTGGCCTGTTATGTCTCGAACTACGGTCCGCCGCCGTTTCTCAACGGCGCGCCGAATCCCGCCTACCCCGATCCGCACACGGCGTTAGCTCAAGTGGCGCAAGCCGCGACCCTCCCGCCGATCGCAACCGTGGCCATGGAGTATGCGCCTGATCCACCGCTATGGACGGTAAACGTACATGAACGCGATGGCGATTATTTAGGTAGCGGCAGTGGTCCGGGGAGCTGTCCGTTCGCCAGTACAGACGGGCCGCCCACTGGAGATTTGGATACCGGGCTCGATGTTGAGCCTGGCGATGTGCTCGAGTTCTCTGCGACAGGGAAGATCTGGGCCGGGCAGTGCGCCACCGGCGAGAACGGACCGAAGGGATGGGACAACATTACGAATGAATCCAAGTTCCCACTGACCGGGGTGGAGCCCTACAGCCTCATTGGGGAGTTCCGGCCAAAATGGGTTGATCCATTAACTCCCGGTGTTTCTGGTTACGTGAAGATGCGCCCCTATTTCTACATTGGCGAGAAGCTTACCTACCCTTATCCGAGCGACGATGTTTTTCTGTCGATTCCAAATAATTTATTTACTTTATGGAATGTCAATCCGATTCATCCGGCTGAACGGCTCTTTCTCCGGACCAATGACGACGCGCCAGGCAATGGGAGGGGCTCTTTCCAAGTCACCATCAAGGTGCATCGGCAGAACGTCAAGTTCTACGCCTACGACGCGAACGGAAACCTGATTACCAATCTGGCGTTGGATCGCGAGGGGCCGAAGTACATGCCGCAAATGTGCCTCGCCTGTCATGGAGGCAAGTACGACACCAACACTCATCGTGTGAGCGGCGCGTCCTTTCTCCCTTTCGACGTCTTCAATTTTCTCTTCCCGGATCAGGGTACGTTTCAGTTGGGTTTTCAGCAAGAACAGTTCCGGCAGCTCAATCAAATGGTCAAAGCGACAAATCCCAGCCCTGACAATCCGAACCACTCAATCAGCTATCTAATTGATGTGCTCTATGCCGGTTACGGGAGTAATCAATACGCGAAGGCAGTTCCAGCAGAAGTTCCCGGCGGCTGGGGGGACCATCCGGATCTGTTTCAAGGGTTTGTCCGACCATTCTGCCGAGTGTGTCATACGGCTCTGTCCAATCCCATCTTGGCCTTCGATAGCTACAACGATTTCAAAACGATGGCGCCGGCCTTCGCCGCCGATCTGTGCCAAGGAGGGACCATGCCCCACGCCCAGGGACCGTTCGACCATCTCGTCACGGATCGGTTCCCTGCCAAAGTGGGTGCTGAACTGCAGGCGCTCGGGGTCGAGTGCATCAAGGTGAAGCCGTAGTCGAGTCTGCATGCAGATGTCGAACGGCATTCCGCGTTGCCTTGATCGACAAGGACGGGATATGGAGCGCGAAGCCATGAACCTTCTGATCGAGATCCGCGACTGACGCATGGAGGCAACACATAAGTTTCTGCCCATTCGGTTCTGAGCAAGTCAAGAGGAGGGTCACATGAATCGACTCTGGTCCTGCGGCATATTGATGGGCCTCTCATTGATGATTTCTGCCTGTGCGACCACAGCTGCTTCCCCCGATCCCTCAACTATCACGATCCAGAAGCCGGTTCATTTTTCCGGATCTGACGGCTCTGATGTCGTGGCCCCTGCAGGGGACTATCGCGTCGAACAATCGACGGACAGGACGCTTCGGCTAGTCCCGCAAGAGGGCAAGACTCCACTCGTGATCCAGGCTCAAGCCACGAAGTATGACGAACCAATGAGTGACTTGCTGGCGGTTTCCATTCCATATCAGGAAGACGAGCATCATGTAGTGCTGCTAAAGCCGGACGGCACTGCGCTCGATGCTGCCGGAACATATAGCGGTGTAAAGAGCCGTGCGACAGCGACGCTTGTGCCGTTGAGTCGTCCGCTCATCCAGCAATATCGGCTTACGCCGCAGCAGTTAACGGGTGGCGGCTCATCCAGTCCTCCTCCACCGCCTCCAAACACCAATCCTGATCTCGTGATCACGAGTGCGGTGCTTACGCCTGCATCACCGACTCCGTATGACCTCGCCGTGCTTCACCTTACAGTAAAGAATCAGGGTCTTACCGACGCCAAGCTCGACGTGTTGAACGCCACCCAACTCAGTCAGGGCTTAAGGCACCTGACTGTGCAGCTATGGGACGCCACGGGAAAACCGGTGAAGGGATGGGGTCTCGAAGTGGCGAACCTTCCTGTGACAATTGCCGCAGGAACGTCCCAGATCCTCAATGTGCCGGAGGTCACGTTGTTGACCGATACGGTGGGAACATACAGATGGGACATCACGCTGAATTCCTTTGTCACGGAAGCGAATACAGCGAACAATACGTACAGCGCCACGATTACGGTACAGTCGCGTCCTCCGGTGATGGGACCTGCGCCAGACCTTGCGTTGGCAGGATGCAGCTTTATGCCGACGAATCCGACCCAGCGGGACTTCATTCAAGTGGTCACACAATACACGAATCAGGGCTCAGTGTCGGCGAATTTTCCGTATACGGCGCCTCTGTTGCAGTGGGCGTCCTCGCCGGCCATCGCAGGACGTAGTTCGTTTCGATGGGGGCCCGGCAGCCAGGTCGCACCAGGAGTCGTACAACCGTTCCAATCGCAGATGAACGTCGCGCAGGCCGCACCGGGAACCTATCAGATTATGGTGACGATCGACCCTGACAACCGCGTAGGCGAATCCAATAAGGCTAACAACGTGGCGATGTGCACGCTCGTTGTTGGACCGTGAGAGGACGTGAAGAGGACAGATTCCTGAATGTGGCAACTGCGGAGCCACGAAATGCTTCATTTCATTCAAACAGGCCGGAGAGGAGGATCGAATGACGGCGCAAGAGTTAGTAAAAGCAATGGTGCGTTGCAGGTTGCGTGTGGCGACAGGGTTCGGAATTCTCGCGGTCGGGATTTTAGGAGGCACGTTAGTCTGGGCTGATGAAAGCAATAGTATCGGCACTCGAGCGATTCCGAACGCGGGCGTCAAAACACTGCGACCGGCGGCCACCGCTCCCAGCCAGGAGGAGAATCTCCAGCGACAGTTCCCCCCGCCGCCACGACCCGGAGATCTGCGAGCGCTTTCCCAAGCCGAATTAGAGCAGTGGTGTCTGAAGAATCCGCGGTGCGGACAGAAACTCAATCAAGCTCGACAGGGAAACCGATCCTCAGTACCCCTGCCGGCTACGACGGTGCCAAGTCAAGAAGAGAGGTTTCTGAAACCACAGCTACCAGTTCTTCCGGCACCTGGACTGCTCCCTCCATCGGGGCCCCGAAGTCACGTCCCAGGTCCAGTAGAGCGTTTTCTTTCCTGGATCAATCCGTTCGCGGTGGACCTCGTCTGGGCTCAGACTCCGTTGTCCATCACTCTGACACCAGATAGACGATCTAATCCATCACCACTTGCAGCGTTGATTTTGAATGGGGGAATGGTGTCTCCCGCCGCCTATTCTATACTGTACAACGGTTTCTCAACAGACCAACCACTTGCTGACAATAAGCCGTATGTCTGGGTCAATGTCATCCTCCCGGCAGCCGGCTACTATCTGGTTGACGTCGCGGCAAGCCCCTCGCTCACCAAACTTCGCCATTACAGCAGCCAGTCTATCGATATGTGGGACAATCGGGCAGGGTGCGCTGGACTCAGCGTCTGCCATTACGTGACCGTGGACTTGTATGCTGCTGGCGGCCACCTTTGGTATTTCTGGGCGGATCCATCGGTATTGAGCGCCAACTTCTACTCGTTCACAATCAAATCCTACCCATGAGACGCGAGAAGAGTGGAACAAGGTGTTGCCGGTTGGGCCTGTGTGCGGACTTGTTGAACATTCGGAGGGGTTCGAGCGACAAACTTTCAGGGCTCCAGACGGCGCTTTGAACCAACAGGAGGAGGCAGTATGAAACGGGTAAGTCAGCATACCATGAGCAGGGCATTGGTAATCGTTGCGGGACTTGCGGTCTTGCATGTAACAGCTGTCGCAACGGTCTTGGCGGAAGAACAAAAAGAAGGGGATGTCGGAACACGTGCTGTGCTTGGCGCGCCACCGCAACAGGGACAGCTGCCCACGTTCCCACAAAACTTCGCTGTTCAGGGCCCTGAGTCGGCGAGTTTTGGATTTGCCGTGACGCAGCCAGGGCCGATCACGGTCGACGTCCAGGCGCAAGGTCCGCCGGTGATTGTCACTCTGCAGAATCTTGCCGCGCCACCCATGACACAGCAGGGCAGCGGCCACATGCATCTGGCCTATCAAGTGACGCCCCAGGACGTGCAGAAGAGCATGATATGGACTGTGCGAATCAAGTTGGCGCAGGCGGCGTTACCACCAGGGAGCCTGCATGCAACCGGTAGTGTAATGGTACAACATCCACCAGCTGACCCTGGTGTGGTTCAGGGTCAAGTCACGGCAATGACGACACAAGATCGCGCGATCCGTCAGCGGGCGAATGACCAGGCGCAGGCAAGCTTGGATGCAGCATTTCAAGCGCATAGGGCAAAGTTTGAACAAGAGCGTCAACAGCGACAGGCAGCGGAGCGGGCGCAGAACCAGCCGATCATTGAACAAATTCGTGCGAAGGGCGGGAACGTCATTCAATCGAGAGGACTCGAGAGTGGTGGGAAGCCAGGGGGGCCATCGTCAAGTTCAGCGGATCAAGAAGTTGGCACACGTGGCTTATTCGGCACCGTTGGCGTAGGTACCCCACTCCCGGGTGGATCGTTAACTCAACCTACAAATCCACCGACATTCAGCTCTCCTCCCGCCCGTCCATCGCCGGTGATCGATCATCTGAGTAAGACTCAAGGCCAGCCGAAAGATCAGGTCGTTATTTATGGGAAGAACTTCGGCAACGCGGGCGGCGACGTGGTCTTCCAAATCGGATCGAATGTCCGTCAAACCGGTCTCGTGGAAGCCTGGGCCGACACGCTAATTGTCGTGGACGTGCCGGATGCCTCCGGCCTGCTGCAATTCGACGGCGGCGTCTTCATTCCAATGGGCCAGATTCAGAGCAACACGGTTCCCTTCCGATTTATCCCCGCACAGGAAGTGCGGATGACCAGGACGGCGAAAGGCGATGTTATGTTGGCGCAACCTGGTTCAGATGATACGAACCCTGTCTCTGGGTGGGATTCCATCACTCATCCCAACACCACGACGTGGAGGATGGGTGGCCACGCAGGCAACGATGTCGTGTTCCCGACAAAGCGCCTGCAAAATGGGTGGATTTTCCAGAATGTTTCAGTGTTGCTGCCAGGATGCGGGTTATTTCCAGACTGCCAAGGGGCATACGTCGCTGATAGCCGAATAGGGACCGATACACTGATGTTCAATGCGCGGTGGTGGTACGAGGCCCTTCATGACTCGGACTATAACTTTGCGGTCTGGATCGTCGGGCCTCGCGGTGTGCCGGATGGTCTTGTGGTGCCGTAGCCAAATCAAATCAATACTCGCAACCTTGCAATGGGAGATGAATAATGAACACGGCGCTTTTGCGGAAAACCATCGTGCGATGGTTGAGGGTGAGTGTCGCATGCTCCCTTGGAATAGGTGGGAGTATTACGCTGGCTGCCGATGACGTGATGGAACGGGCCGTTCCGGTTCAACCACAGATCTCATCGGGTCCAATCCTGCAAGCCACTCCGTCCCTTCCCCCGTTGGATCAACAGATTGCCGCGCTCCACCAACAAGTGCAGCTGCTTCAAAAGCAAGTGGCTGTTTTGCAATCCGCGCTTCTGGTGACGCCGACCGGCGTTGTGCTTCAAGGCCAGACGGTTGCTATCTCAGGCGGAAACGTGACGATTCAAGCGCAAACTGCCACCGCTGTCATGAGCGGCACCACACTCTCCATCCGGACGGGAAGTGATTTGTCTCTGACGACAGGCAGCACCACAGTGATACAAAGCGGAAAGGATGTTCAGATGAAAGCCGGGCAAGCCACCACTGTATCGAGTCAGGGAAGCACGCTTTTCACCAGCGGCGGCAATCTCGCCATGCAGGCTGGAACAGATCTTTCTGCGTCCAGCGGAACGGTGATGTCCGTCCAGAGCGGGGCGGATCTCATCTTCCGGTCTGGAGGGCGCTTGGCTGCGATTAGTGGGAAAGACGCGGCTGTCAATGCCGCTTCAGGGATCTCGATCGAATCGCCGGGCGTCGTATCGATCAAAGGATCGAACATAAAGAATTAATGGCTGAGGTTGTCTAGGATCGTCTAGTTTGCGTGCGCAGGATTGATGCGGATGCGGGATCACCCCATGCGAACAGATCCGGAGGATCCGCGGCGATGCAGATGCCGGGCCAGTACCGACCAACTGCTCTCGGACGAGGAACCGTTCGGTGTAGCGCGACAGGAAGGAGGCATGCGATGCGACGAGGACACGACAGTGATCCGGGACGTAGCCATGGGATTGCGCTCGCTGTGGTGGGCATAAGCGTACTTGCGCTGGGGCTCTCGACCTCGCAGGCTCAGATAGTGATCCCGCAGGTTCCGATACAGGTCCAATATATGCCTTACACGATACTCCACAACTTCGACTGCACGAAGTATGCTAGCGGTCAAGTTGCTCCAGATGGCTGCACTCCAGACGGCCCAGGTTTCCTGGCGCAGGGGCGTGACGGGAATCTCTATGGCACGGTACCCACAGGCGGGAATCTGCTGTATCCCAAGTACAATGGGGGAACTATTTTCAGCATCGGTCCCATCGCTCCGTTCCCCTTTGCAGTTTCTTATACCCTCGGTTCCAATAGTGGTGACGGCACTACGTCTCATTCCGGGTTGACGCTGGGTATGGATGGAGTCTTCTATGGGACGGCCGAGTATGGTGGAGCCTCATCAAGCGGCAAGGGCTCCGTGTTCAGTCTCGGTGGGAATGGCTTTTCAACGGTTCAGCCCGTCTTTACCAACGGTATGGATGGCGGCTATCCCTGGGCTCCGCCCATTCAGGCGCCGGATGGGAATCTCTACGGCGTTACCAATGGTGGAACGACCAAGGGCGTGGTCTATCGCGCGACGCCGACGACCGGCGTGTCACCCATTGCCGCCCTTGGGGTGAATACGACGGCCGCATTGGTTCTCGGTTTCGATGGAAACCTCTATGGCACCACTCAGGCTGGCAGCGTCAGCGCGCAGGGTGTCTTCAGCCCCATCGGTGGCGGCACGATCTTTCGCATTCCCATGTCAGCGACCGGTTCTGTCCAGCCCACCTTCCTCCATAACTTTGACCCTAACAAGACAGTGTTGTCTGCGAACGGGCAACAAGTTCTCGACGGAGGTAGCCCTAAAGGTCCGGTGATGTTTGGGCATGACGGCAATCTGTATGGCACCACGTCGGCGGGTGGGTCGGCAGGGTATGGGGTGGTTTATCAGCTGAACCCGAACACCGGAGCCTACAAACTTTTGCACACCTTTCCGCTGGTCACAGTGAATAATGTGGCCTCTGCCCCGGATGGCAGTGGTTCGGAATCGGGATTGGTGCAAGGCAGCGATGGTTTCCTCTATGGTGTGGCCCCGGGTGGAGGCAGGAGTGGTGTCGGTACGCTGTTCAAATTGGATACGGCGGGAGCGAACTTCCAAGTCCTCTGGTCATTCGGCAATACCATCCAGTGCCCCAACAATGTCACGGCCAACGACGGCAGCTTTCCACATTCCACCCCCACGTTACATACCAACGGCAAGATATACGGCATGACACAAAAAGGCGGTTGCAGAACCGCCTATGGAACCATCTATAGTTTCGATGCCGGACTGAAGCCGTTTGCCTCCATCGTCGGCGGCTCTCGGGTTGTGAGCGTGGGTAGCAAGGTCGGAGTGATTGGCCAGGGATTCAACACAGCGACAGGGGTGCTGCTCGGCAGTTCAACGCCCTTGGGAAAGCTGGCTGTGCAAGTGCTGAGTGACACCTATATGGTTGTGACTGTGCCACGGTTAGTGGGGCCGTCGTCCATCACGGTCCTCATGCCGAGCGGGACTGTCATGACCCCCCAGGTCGTGAGCACCTCTCCGCCTCAATGCGGAACGGTCATCGTGGGGTGTCGTCAACTGCCTTCATTGCCTCCGAGAAAGCTGGGGCCTTGACTGTAGGAGATCCGGCGTCCTGCTGTGAACTGCCGGCCCCCGTATGGTCACCATGTGGACGTCGCAAGATGAGGCTTTAGATGGCGACTGACAACGCCTCGACCCGCTCGACCGAGATCCGTTATCGACGCGACAGCGCGTTCTCCTATACCTGTCACGCCTGCAACCGCTGCTGCCATGACAAGATCATCCATCTGAATCCCTACGAGGTGGCGCGGTTAGCCCAGAATCGAAGCATTGGAACCACGGAGTTTCTCGCACAATACACGGACGCCGCCGGCACCGCCTTGAATCGGGTTGAAGACGGAGCCTGCGTATTCCTGACGGAGAACGGATGCGGAGTGCATGCGGACCGCCCATTGGTCTGTCGAATCTATCCGCTGGGCCGACACGTCACGGCCGAGGGCGAGGAATGGTTCTCAGAGTTGGCGCCACACCCGCAAACAGAAGGCGCCTATGGAACGGCGGGAACGGTGGAGGAGTACCTCACGGCACAAGGGACTGCGCCGTACATTCAAGCCGTCGATCAGTACCTGGATGTCTTAGGTCGCATGGCGACTGTCTTACGAGCGCTCATCGGCGCAGGCCAAGAGACCCGCAGCGAAGCACAACGAACCATGGACGATCTCGTGACCGGAATCGATCCAGAAATCCCCGCCTGGCTTGACATGGACCGCGTGGTGCGGGAGTACTGTCATGCCAAAAGAATCGCTGTTCCAGACGATCCCGCCACACGCATGGAACTGCATATTCACGCCCTGGACGAGTGGCTGCACACGCACAGCGTATAACCAAGAAGGAGGATGCCATGAAAGACACGATGAACTCAGAGGGAACCGATGGTGAAAAGTCCAAAGGACCGAGGATGCGGCAGACGCTGACACTGGCCGCGGCAGTGGCCATGCTGGGAGTGTCCGTCGGCGCCAACGTCCAGGAGCTGTTGGCATCTTCTCCTCCCGGTCAGATGCCGCTGCCTGACCAGTCGAAGCTCGGCGGCATTCAAGAGAAGGACAGAGCGATGCAGGGCAAGGTGCCGGCCATTCAAGATAAGGTGCTTATCACCCCGCAGAAACTCGATGCGGTGCAGGATAAACAGACGATCGCGCCTGGCATGAAGCCGGTCGCTCCAGCCCGACAGATGCCCACGCGATAAAGTCCAATTCCCCACCCCCGCCTTTTCTTGAGCGGGGGTGGCGCCGACTCATCCTGGACCCGGTTACTCATCGATCCTGACCAAACGGCTCAACTGTGCTGTACGCTCTTCTGGACGGGCCGATGGAGAACCGCTCAGTTCCCCAAGACCGTCGGGCTTCCGGTGATGACTTGCCCGATTGGCTGCCCTGGCACTTGCACCTGACTCCCCACAGTCGCAAGCGGCTTCGTTCCTCCGTTCAACAGAATCGTCGAGCCTTTCAGATCGAGAGGACCGGACGCCTGCAGTAGAGCTCCCGCCCCGCTTCGGAGTGTGAGATTCGATCCGGTTTGGACTGAAGTATTACCCCCGGTCGAGACGGACAAATTAGCGCTGGCCCTCACGGACATATCCGAGTGCCCATTCAGCGCCATGGTATTTTGAGCCTCAATGGTTACCACTCCTCCGGCGATGGTGACCGTGGGACCCCGCAGTGTCACACCATTAGCTGTCACCTGGACAGCAGCCTGCAGCATGGCAAGCTGCGCCTGAAGCGTGCCGACCTGCTGTTGGAGAAGACCCACTTGCTGCTCGATGGAGGCTTGTGCGCCAGCAACAGGGCCAGTGAGAGGAGGAGCTGGTTGCATCTTGGGGAGCGTCGGCACCGCACGGTCGGTAACCTCGTTTGCAGCCCAGGCACCACTTCCGGCGACGCTGAAGAGCAACAGCAAAGCCACAGGCAATCTCATAGTCGTCTCCCTTCTTTCGCTACGTTCTCGATCATGCGCGGGCCGCATTGACGCGTTTCCCACTTCCTGCAAGCTGCAACCACCGCGACAGGTCCTTCCTTATGCTTTCGCCGGCATGAGCGTGATCTGCTTGCGATATATTTCGACCTTGACGTTCTTGATGGCATCGGCAGTGGCCTCCGAATTCTCCGATATAAACCAGAAAATGCGGAGGTGATGAAAATTGATGCTCGACAGTGTGACCTTCAAAGTTGGAACGAGGAACTCCAGCGCGCCGTCTTTCCCATTATTCTCCCCGGCATTCCCCTTGACCACCATGTCCTGAAACCAGGCGTAAAACGTTCTGGAGGAAAGTTCGCCTAGGCTGATGACGAGGTCCGGAAACTCCAGCTTGGCCGTGCAATAGTTTGGTTTCTGGAACCTTTATCTCGCCCTCCTAGCGATCATGGTCACGAAATCCTGGGTGATCCAGATTCAACTCGCTAGTGTCCTCCTTTCTTCTCATCCTTTCGGATAGGCTTCTCCTTTTGCGTGAGCGCCTTCTCAATCCACTCGAGCAACACGGGTGTCGGGTTCCACCCGCGTGGCCGAACCGCGCTGTACGAACCCACGGCGTCCAGTCCTTGGCCGTTGGGAAGGAGGAGTACGACATGGTGCATATCCTCTCCGGCGGGAATGGACAGCGCGACTGACTCGACAGACTTCTCCCGGTGGTGCATCGCGAGAGCTTGGATGAGCAGAGCATCGCCACCGTTGGCGGGAATTAACCGCAACCGCGCCTGGTCAACACCCACCACTCGGTAGAAGCCCGCTGGAGCGATCGCGTCGGTGCCTTCTAGCGTGGTGAAGTAAATCTTCCGGTTCAGTGAGATTTCATCGAGGACCTCTTCGTTCAACACTTGAACGGCTTCTGACGTGAGTGGTGGGTTGACCGGCGTGGCGTCCTGAGCCGCTACCCGGCTTCCCTGCTCCACGACGGACAGCAGGAGGAAGATTGTGAAGAGAATTGCTTTGACCATGACTATAACTCCTCATTTATTCAGGAGTTCATGACTGCACAGCGCCAGCTGATGGTCAGCCCGTGCGACTCAATAGAAGCGAGCAGGTTCCCGAATTGGCCACCGCGCAAGTGGTTCCTTCATGTTCGCACCTGAAGAGGCAACGGGACCTTGCCGCTCCCGTCCCCCACGGTGCGAGCGGTGAGTCCGGGCCTCGCCAGGGGAGAAGCGGAAGGTGGTGGTGCCGGAACCGATACCGTGGGGAGATTCAAGCCACGGAACTGTACGTCTCCTTCAGACGGTCCCCATGCGACAGCTACGGCAAAGGTTTCGACCAAGCTTGCTCCGACTGCGAGGTATGGTAGTCGGTTGCAAACACCAACAACCTCCTTGGCTCTCTCCTCGATCCTGTGAGTTCGCTCGTCACTGACTGAATTGTCTGTGCATGGATGGTTTCCTGAACCACCTGTCTCATTACAACCGCGACAATTCCTTCGTTATATCTTCACCGGCGTGAGCGTGATCTGCTCACAATACATTTCGACCTTGACCCGCTTGATGGTGTCGGCATTGGCCGGCTCCGGGGTAAACCCGAAAATACCGAGGTGATTGAAATAGATCGTCAACAACGAGCCCTTCATGGTCGGGTCGAGGAACTCCAGCGTACCAGCTTTCTCATTGTTGTCACCGGCATTCCCCTTGATCACCATGTCCTGGAACCAGGCATAAAACGTTCCGGCAGAAGCTTCAGCCAGGCTGATGACGAGGTTCGGAAACTCGAGCTTGCCCGGCTCCTTTTGGTATTCCCGCATCTGACCGACCGCGCTTTGCACGATCGTTTGTTTGATCGTCAGTGCTTCGATCTTGCTGACCTTGCTACAATCGAGACCGGGGATCGTTAGACGGAAATTCGATGACAACCAGGCCCTTTGCCTTGCACCAACAACCGGCAGAACAGATCCCTTCCCTGCCAGAGGGGTCGTAAATTCCGGGGTGAACTTGACCGTGAGGAGTCCCACATCCTTCGAAGCCGCATCGCAGGCAGGAATGCCGATCTCCGAGATTGAGGCGTTGTTGAATTGGAGACGGCTCTGCTCCGTGCGGTTGAAATCTGTCGCGATAATTGCGCCGCTTTTCCTCATGTACGACATATTCAACGTCGCGGCAATCCAGTCGAAGAGCGGTTTCGGCAGGAATGGATCGCATTGGATGGCGATGTCTTGATACTTCGGCTGTCCGATGTGCTTTTTGACGAACTGATTAGGGCCTGTCGGCTCGAGAATCACCTCGGCCTTGGGGAATCCGCCCTCCGCCGATTTGAGAAAGTCAATGAACTGGCCATCCAGCTCAAGCGCGGACGTAGCGGCGGCATAGGTCCTCGTATCAGTTATTGCCGCGGCAGCAAGCTGCGGTCTGAACCCAGGCACACCCATAAGAGCCATGCCTCCTGCGAAGAGTCCCGCGCGGGTCAGAAAATCTCGCCGTGACGGATGGAGCCAGGATTCTGCCTCGCCGTCTTTCTGTCTGTCGTTCATTGCCTGACTCCTTCTAAAGAGGTGAAGTAAACGCCGGGAGCTGAATCCGGGGCCATGGTGCCCTCGCGTCTCGATGTTTCTTGCCGGTGAGTCGCGCTCCCCGCGTGGGAGGTTCAACCGGTTTGCGCGGAAGTGTAGAAGCCGGCTCCAGGCTTGTCAACGAAGCGCATGCTCATTATGTCGTGAGCTCTGGAGTGTAGCCATGACCCGTCTGCCTTCCTCTACGTCGTCGCCCCGACAGACATATCCTCGAGCCATCACGTGCCAGACCTTGTTCAATAGGATCAGACGAACCGGCCCGCCTTGCCGCACCGCTTGCCTAGTTGCATACAACACGTGCATCGGCTTCCTCTGAGCTCAGGTTAAGGTCCCCGACTGGAGGTTCGATAGACCCTGTGCAGGCTCCGAACCTCTCATCACGATGGTAAGTCGCAGCGAGGCGAGGATTGGTTCACAAGAATATCCACGTCCGTCAGATACACGAGTGGCATCTTCGAATGTTCCTGGTGGACAGGTGCACTAGACGAAAAAAATGGTTCTTGGAACCTGTTTCTCTCCTGAAAAGCGGGACCGTCCCATTGCAGGTGGCCTACCGTCTACCTATAATGGGCAGTTAGTTGAAGACCGGCGGGCCAATCCCTTTCAGTTCAGATTCCAGACCGATACGCCCGTGCGAAACTATTCCAACCTGAACACTGGTTTGCGGTACTGCCCAATGGTCTTCAGCTGTTCGTTAATTTCCGCGCGATGGTCGGGAACAGCCAATTCAATAACTGCGCCGGAACCTTTGGACTTCGGGTGGAGATGTAGGACACGGACAATTTTAGTGATGACGCTCAAGGCAAGATCACTGTCTCGATCAGGCCTGACCGGCTGCCAGACTTTCACAACTCTGTGTCCGCCCGTCGAGTCCGACCACTCCACGGATGGACACAGCTGACTCTCACCTCAAGGAGCGACTCCGTGGCGCCAGTGACGTCCACCTCGTTCCCTCCTGTCTTCCCCAGAGCACTTTACCGTCCTTATTTGAACTTAACAGGGTTTCGTTACGACTACCCTGCTAGGATCCAGCAATGCAACATCAACCGCGCTGACATATCTGCCCACAAGGCCGTTCGCTCTAGCCCAAAGACTCTTCCCCACCCAGCCGTAACGAAGGGAGACGAGGAGATGACAGGAGCAAGGAATTGTGAAATCCGGCCAGAGGCCGTCTCAACCCGGGTCCCTTCAGCGTCAGCATGGGCACAACCATCAACGACTGGGCAGGTGGTACTAATACTCGTCATGGTTCTGACCTGGCGCTGTCCGCCTGTGCGATGAACGAACCCTCACAGCCTTCCATCAATTCCGATCGTTCGCAGACCACGATTCAGTTCGACAAGACCGTGCACTTCCCTGCTCCGGACGGCGCGCCGGTACTAGCTGCACCGGATGAGTATCTGGTTGAGCAGACAGCGGATGCGCAGCTTCGGCTTGTGCCTGACAAAGGGGGATCACCGCTGATCGTCGCAGCAGACAAAGGCACGCATGACCTTGAGGTTTCTGCGCCCTTTCCTCTGGTCTTTGCCTTGAACGAAGATGCGCGCGATGTGGTGCTGCTCATGCCCGATGGCACGGCACTGGACGCAAGCGGTTCGCTGAGCGGCGTGCGGGCGCGTGACATCGTTCGACCGCGACGTCACTATCAATTAGCCTATCAACTGAATCCGGCAACCGGGCAGGTGAAGTTCGGCGATGGTGCAACAGGCCTGCGACCTCCATCAGGCCAATCAAAGGTATCTTCTAACTATCGCGTTGGAACAGGGGCGCTGGGTAACGTCGGTTCGCCTTCTTCACCCGATGGCGAACTCTCGATGATTCAACTGCAGTCGCTCCTTTCTGACCGCCAGACGGCTGAAGCCCTCGCCAGAAACATTCTTGTCTCGCAGAACGAGCCTTTTCATTTCGAGTACAACACGAATCGCCCGGGCGGCGACTATGGGCAGCAGACTGGACTCAGCCCTGAATCCTGTCGCGCGGCCTGTTCGGCCGATGGTAGCTGTCAAGCTTTCACGTTTGTGAAGCCGCCGTCCGGCGTCCAGACCGGGCAATGTTATTTCAAGCGAACCGTGCCGGCTCCCGTTGGAGACGAATGCTGCGTTTCCGCCAAGCGGAAGAGTGCAGCACAGGAAGTCATAGGAAACATTCGTTGAGGCTGAGAGGCATCCCTGTCGTAGCAACCCAACATTTTCAGCAGGCCTGAGCGGACGGCTGGCGGAGACGAAGACATCGTGAGAACAATGTCCTCTAAGCCGTCGTTCTCTGAATCACAGAAAGGACCGCCATGATTAGGAAACGATCCACCACCGTCATGTGCCTCGTCGTCGTGAGCCTCCTCTTCACGGCCAGGGCATGGGCGACGCCGGAATCCCCTGCCGTGCTACTCGACAAGGCCGGCCATTTCACGGCGCCAGATGGCACTGATGTGCTGGTGGCAGCCGGCACCTATCGTCTCGAACAATCCGCAGAAACGCAGCTCCGCTTAGTCGCCGACCCTCCGCAACCGGCCGTGGAAATCCAGGCCACCGCCACGACGCATGAGGAAACTGTCGCGTCACCCATGGCACTGGCCATCGCTGAAGAGGGCCAAGAAGACGAGGTGCATCTCGTGTTGCTGCTCCCTGACGGACGGGGCCTCGATGCGACAGGCACGTTCAGCGGGACCAGGTCACGGGGCAGCCGCGTCCAACCCATTAACCGGCTTCAAATGCAGCAGGCGCTGAATCAGATTCAGCCCTTCCCCCAGCGGCCCTCAAATTCACCACTGTTCCGCGTGCCACCGTCATCAAATGCATCTCAGGCGCAAGTCAAAGAAGACACCGGCGTTGTCACGGTGCCTCTAAGGCCAGCTGAGTTTGTCACCTGGGGGTGCCTGCGCATGCACTCACCACATGAAATCGTGTCCGCGCTCAAAGATGTCCAGGCGGGCAAACGCGGCGCATACGTTCTCGAGGGACTTGCGAGTCCTGAGCGCATGGGCCAGTTGCTTGCCGCACGATATCCGGATACTCAGACCCTAGCTTCACCCAATCAGCAGGATGTTGCTACGCGTAGATTGAATAGCAACGCGCTCGCAGCGATGTCCCAACAGGCCATTCAATCTTCGCCGTCCGCTGGCGTCTCTGCCATCTCTCCTGACAAATCGGCGACCTCCATAAATAATTTAACCTGGACGAGTCTCGTCACTCCAACCGTAGAGGCTAAAATCGGCTCTCGCATAAAGGTGCCGCTGCTTGCCGATTTCTCTCCGAAGCAACTGGCACTCGGCAGCATTTGGGACGGCCAGACGCCGCGAGGACGTGTGCGCATCATTGCTTCCCGTGAAGGTTCAGTCACCGTCTCACTTGCGAAGCCTCGGCCCTTTCGGATCGTCGAGATGCACGCAAGTAGCGGGGTGCTGCGTCGCGTGACCGCCAAGGCAAACACCGCGACAGTGGTCAGCTCCGAACCGACGCAATCTCGCACGCAACCTCCGTGGACTATTGTCGCAAAATCGGGGCAGGACATTCTGGTGACAGTTGAGTTTGCTCCTCACTTCGACTTGTTCAGCGGCGACTCAGCCGGCCGGTATTACACGACCTTGGACGTGTATGGAGACCAGTGGTCGGCTCAGATCCCTGTATCCGGCTTTTTCAACGGGATCAAAATCGGCATGGTCCCCGTACTCGATTCATATCAAGTCGACGTGATTAATCCGTTCGCGTTCGCCTCTCCTCACGACTGTGCGATGCAGATTCCTCAAGGGCTCACGTTAAGTAATGCCGACCAGCAAGCCCATACGGTTGTCATAGAGGCGGCTGGATTTCCGGGCCAATTCAGCATGGCGCCGGTCGCCGTTACCATCCCCGGGGGAGCGACCCAACACGTACAATTGCCGATTGTATTGCATTGTCTGACACAGATATCGTCTGACGAGTTCGAATTAAACCTCACGATAAACTACGAAGGGCAAGAGCGATCTACCGGTTTTACTCTTGGCGTCTACCCGTATATTTATCGATGGGAGGCGGATGGAAACTTGGGAAGTTGCAAGTATGCGTCTACGTTCACTGCGCATCCTGACGGGCAATTTGATCTATCGGTGAGCGTGTCTGCGTCATCGGTCGGTTCACGAGAATTCGACTATTCATTCTATCTACTCGATAATCCAGTCGCTCAGCTACAGCTGTACCCTGGCGGAGTATTCGCCAGCGGCACGGCAAAAAGCTATGGCTTCCGACAGCCGGGTCTTGCTGTGCATTACGAAAGCTTATTCGCGCAGAAAGCCGACGTTCGGCTTCGATGTGCGTCGAGAGGGCCGTTATGAATCGAATTTCCATGTGGCTATGCTCCCGTTGTCGGTCGCGATGGCAATATCACATGAGAAGTGGCGCTGGTTGCCAATTCCGTTACTGAAGGAGACTACAATGTTGCGGCCGCTACTCTTTACTCTCTGCATCATGTCTACTTTGACCGCCTCCTTCACAGGAACCCAAGCGGCTGAAGCACCAGCTGCTGCGGAGATCACAACGCCATCCTCAACACTACGTATCGATGCGGCTTCAACCGAAGCCGCCGTCCAGCGGCCGGCCGTCACATTCGACCGCACGATTCACTTCATTGCCGGTGAAGGAAGCGATGTTCAGCTCTCTGCCGGCAGATACGGAGTCGAACGAGCGGGACATGAGCGGCTTCGATTGCTGCCCAGCGATAACCAACCGCCGATCGAGATACAGGCGGCAAGCATCGAGCATGACGAGTCGTTGCCCGCGCCGGTGTCTCTGGCCGTAATCGAAGAGGGGCAGGACGATCAGGTGCATCTCGTGTTGCTGCTCCCCGACGGACAGGGTCTCGATGCGACAGGCACGTTCAGCGGGACCAGGTCACGGGGCAGCCGCGTCCAACCCATTAACCGGCTTCAAATGCAGCAGGCGCTGAATCAGATTCGGCTTCTTCCCCTGCCGCCCTCCTCTTCGCCCTTGCTCCGCGTGCCACCGGCTGCGGCTGCCGTCACAGCGACATCATCGACCGAATCCGTTGAGACATCCGGTCCCGGAGAATGGATCACCTGGAACTATCTCTCCATGCACCATCCCGAGATCGTGGCTCAAGCTCTGGCGGATGTTCAAACCAGTAAGCAACCGCGTGCATCCGTCGCCGGGTTGGCTTCTGACGTGGAACTGAATGACATGCTCAAAACCAATTGGAGTGCCGAGGTGAGTCGGCTGAACGCAATTCGCGATACCGGCGTAACGCAAGGAGGGGTCACGCCACGCGGCCTCCCCAGTGGCCTGTCCTTGTCCGACCAATTCACGAGTGTCACGCCTCAAAAGTCCCCTCCCTCACCCATAGTGAAAGCCCTTCCACCTGCCTACGACCAAATCACGTCCATCCCCCAAAAATCGCCTCTCACACCGATATTGAAAGCCCTCCCGATCCAGCTTGCCACGCGGAACCTTGGAAGCGTGTGGGCGGGTCAACAAGCCATGGCGATCGTGTCCTTCACCGCCCCGGCAGATGGGTATGTTGAAGGCCGGTTCAACTTGAATGCCACCAACCGGCATTTCCGCATTGTGAATGCCATCGCCTATACAGGAAAAGTGGTCAACAGAACCCTCGCCGTATCCCTGATCATTCCAGGAGGTCAGTACCAGGATGTGGTCCTGGATCCTGCCAATCCGCCGGCTCAGATCAGCAAAGCGGGGTTCTTGGCTATCCTTGCGAAAAAAGGCCAGCGGATCGATTTCACGATCGCATTCGAGCCTGTCGGCCTCGGGATGACGCCAGTGGGAGACAATGAGGCCACCCTGGAATTGAGCGGAGCGACGAGCACAGAGATCAATATACTTTCACCAAACGCTCCAACGACAACATGGAGGCGTACGGCCTTGATTCGCGCTCGCTTCGAAGGCATCAACTTCGGTGTCCTGGGCGCGATTGACGATACCGCCATCACGGTTTTTTATGATGGGACCCCCTGTGGACGGCTCATTCCTGTGCCCGCCGGTATCACCTTTCACAATGCCGAGCAGCAGGCTCGAAGTGTATCAGTGACCGCCGAGTCTCTCTCGCCTGCCTTACACGTGCTACCATTCACCGTGTCCTTGGCTCCAGGGGAGCACAAGCATGTCCCCATCTCCCTCCAGATCGATTCCTGCCCGGCTCAGGGAATTGAACAGACCGGGGCGATTCGATATGCCTATGCCGGCGTCGTACGACGCGCAGAATTTGGTGTCACGCTCTACCCCAATATCCACCATTGGGAGAACAGCTCTAAGAGTGTCGGTTCCTGTGATTACAGTTGGGATATCTATATCCACCCCGACGGGACCACACGCTTTGTCTACAGTTTGCGGAACCGGAATCTCGTCTCTCAGATGCAGTTGGATCTTCGCTTTTCGGTACTCGGCCAGCAAATAGGAGGCGGGGTACTGCAGGATGGTCCAAACACTATACATACAAAATATAATGGCTACACCATCCCTTCCTCGTTTGTGCGGGACAACTACGTGAGGCTGTTATCAGCTACCGCCCAAGTGGGATTGCGATGTCACACTCCAGGGTATTAAATGAAGTCAGAGAGAGAGTCGCCTTGATGCCGGTAAGAGATATGACGCCCGTGACCAAGGGCGCCGTTCTCCTTGAACTAGGAGGAGCCATCGCACCCACACGCAGGGAACGGACAGCCATAATGAGACATCTATCCACAACCGTCGCGTGCCTCGTCGACGTGAGGCTCCTTGTGATGGGCAAGGGATGGGCAGCGACACAATCGTCTTGTGAATCCGTTCGGTCATTTCGGTCATGATGCTGAGTGACCTCTTTCTCTGCTTCAGAAGATTTCAGCCTCATGATGGACAGCTTCCAACCGCACTGGCAACGGAAGTTGGGTGAATTGATACGAGAGACTGATCTCTGTGGACTAAAATTCTGATGCGTTTTCCTCTTCCATTTCCGGCTCGCCCCTCTTACGATACGGCCTACGCACTGAGGAGGTCCCCTACATGTCAGGCTTGCCGCTCGATCAACTCGAACAACTCGTCCAGGGTCACCATTGGGACCCCCTCGCGATTCTCGGTGCCCATCCGCTGGCCCAGGAGAGTTCCTCTGCCGTTGCGATTCGGTGTTTCGTGCCGGAGGCCAACGAGGTTGCCCTACTCCTCAGTGAGCGAAACCTGCAGCCCATTCCCATGAAGCGCCTCCATGAGGCCGGTCTATTCGAAGCGATCGTGCCGGGGCCACTCGGAACCGCCCCCTATCGTCTCCATGTAACCGACCATGCAGGACAGGTATCGGAGCGGCATGATCCCTATGCGTTTCCACCCCTCCTCACTGACTTTGAATTGCATCTCTTCGCCGAGGGAACCTTCTTCAAAGCCTACGAAACGATGGGTGCCCATCTCCGGACGGTGCAGGGTATTGCGGGGGTCCATTTTGTCGTCTGGGCCCCGAACGCCACGAGAGTGAGTGTCGTGGGCGACTTCAACCAATGGGACGGCCGCCGCCATCCCATGACGAACCGCGGAGCAACCGGGCTCTGGGAACTCTTCATTCCCGAACTCACAGACGGCACGCTCTACAAATATGAAATTCGGTCGCGTCATCTTGACGCACCGCTTCTGAAAGCCGATCCCTATGCGGTCGCATCGGAGCTGCGCCCCAAGACCGCCTCGATCGTCCGCGCACTCTCTCCCTACCGCTGGAAGGACCAGTCCTGGATGACGGCGCGGGCACAGCAAGACCCGCTCTCCGCGCCCCTCTCAATTTACGAGGTCCATCTCGGCTCCTGGATGCGTATCCCTGAAGAAGGGAATCGCTGGCTGACTTACTCGGAGCTTGCCACAAAGCTCATCCCATACGTGAAGAATATGGGCTATACCCATATTGAGCTGCTGCCGGTTACCGAACACCCCTTCGACGGATCCTGGGGCTACCAGACCACGGGCTATTTCGCCGTCACCAGCCGGCATGGCTCTCCCGAAGACTTCATGGGCTTTGTCGATACGGCACATCAGGCCGGAATCGGTGTGCTGATGGATTGGACGCCCGCGCATTTTCCTGACGACCCGCATGGGCTCTCACAATTTGACGGCACGCATCTCTACGACCATGCCGACCCAAGGCTCGGCTACCATCCTGACTGGCACAGCCGCATCTTCAATTACGATCGAGTCGAGGTCCGCAATTTCCTTCTCAACAGCGGGCTCTTTTGGCTGGATCGATATCATATCGACGGCTTGCGCGTAGATGCCGTCGCCTCGATGCTCTATCTCGATTACGGACGGAAAGAGGGAGAATGGATTCCCAATCAGTTCGGCGGGCGCGAAAACATCGGAGCAGTCACGCTGCTGAAAGACCTGAATGTCCTGGTCCACCGTGACTTCCCCGGCGCCATGACCATCGCCGAGGAATCCACAGCCTGGCCGGGAGTCTCACGCCCCACCTATGCCGGAGGGTTGGGCTTCACGTTCAAGTGGAATATGGGCTGGATGCACGACATGCTGGAATACTTCGGCCACGATCCCGTCCACCGTCTCTTTCACCAGAATCAGATTACGTTTGGTCTCCTCTATGCCTTCAATGAAAACTTCGTCCTGGTGCTTTCGCACGATGAAGTGGTGCATGGAAAGCGGTCGCTACTCGACAAGATGCCCGGCGACGAGTGGCAACGCTTTGCCAACCTCCGCGCCCTTTATGGTTTCATGTACGGCCATCCCGGCAAGAAAATGCTGTTCATGGGCGGGGAGTTCGGGCAGTGGTGTGAGTGGGACCACGACACCAGCCTGGAATGGCATCTCTGCGATTTCGAGCGACACGTGGGGCTCCAGCGGTTCGTCCGAGACCTGAACTGGCTCTACCGCCAGGAGCCGGCGCTGCACGAACTCGATCACGACTGGACCGGTTTCCAGTGGATTGATTTTCGCGACGCGGCCAATTCCGTAATCGCCTTCCTGCGAAAGGCCAAGGACCAGGATAATCAGATATTGTGCTTGTGCAACTTCACCCCTGTTCCCCGCTACGACTATCGAATCGGCGTGCCCTGCGAAGGCTACTATCGTGAACTGTTGAACAGCGATGCCTCGGCCTACGGGGGGAGCAACGTGGGAAATGCGGGGGGGCTCCAGACGAGTTCCCTCCCCTCTCATGGCATGCCTTATTCGCTCGCAGTCACACTCCCGCCACTGTCGGTGTTGTTCCTGAAGCGGATCTGATTTGGCAGGATGGTGAAAAGCGATTTTGACACGCCTGCATTTCCGATAGTCAGGACCGGTGGCCACCAGAGAGATTCTTGCGCAGGCTACTCAAAAGGGCCAGGCGGCAAAGCCGCAGCCGATGAAAGTCCCGGAGGCGTAGCGTTCCTCACCCGCCCATCCCGAGCTGCCAAGACGGCTCGTTTCCCAAGTGGGCTACGTTGAGGATGCTTTCGAGGCGAGCATGAAGCTGATGGACTTTTTCAGTCGCCTGCAAGAAGGGAGCTACCAGGTCCTGAATGGACCGCAATCGAGATGGATGAAATGCTTGCGAGGATAGTACCCCACCCCACCGTACTGCAGTTTCAACGCAGCATGGCGAAGCTCACGAGGCTGGACACCGGGAATATAGAAGTCGAGCGCCTGCCCTTCGATATGTAGGCTGTGCCGGGCGACTCGCCGGCTCCGTTTCACGAGCCGCGCATTATACTCAGGCGAACGATAGCCGGAAATTACGTGAATCTCGCCGGCGCCATCGACCGCTTTCTGCACAAGATTCACATGTTCCAACACTCGCACATCGATGGCGGCAACTTCTCCCGTGTGATGGCAACGCAGAATATGATTCACCTCATCCAGCGCCGTAAGGTCATAGTTTCCTGCGTCATCACGATACCGGACTCGCAGCCGTTCGTCCGTGTGCACATTGAAGAAGGTGAGTTCGCCGTCAGGAAGTTCGTCTGCACGCGCGACCGATGGACCCAGCAGCCTGCCACCGAGCAACAGCAGCCCGACCACAGACGTTTTCAAGAGCGAACGACGAGTCCAAGACCAGGAATCTGGATGTTGCAAAGAATGGCTCCGGGAGAAGATGCACTGCAGTCTGTCAGGACAACTCCTGCGCTTGTATCAAATGTGCCTGGATCAGTCAACCCTTTCTTGCACCGGTTCATGTGAGTGCGATCCATCGAAACCACCCCGTCCTACTTGATTCATCTATATCCGCCTTATCTCGATCGGTCAAAAGAATCGGATCCGGGATCTCCTCCTTAGCCGTGATGCTTGATGAACGGGCCATCCCTCTCAGAATTCCCGGCAGCCGGTTTCTGGTATGATGAAACAAAGAGGAAGGTTGATCGTGGTACAGAGAACACTCACTGTTTCGTTTCGTGATTGTGCCTTTGCTGTGGGAGCGGTACTGCTCGCATGTGGGTTGTTGTTCCTCTGCGATGCCGAAGCTGCCCTCACTGGTCGTATCCTCATTGCAGGCTATGGGCCTGAGTTGCCTGTCGTACAAGACCTGGCGAAGGCGTATGAGCGGCTGCATCCCGGCACGGCGATCGATCTCGAATGGGACAGCACTGTGCGGGCCGTTCATCTGGTGAAGACTGGAGAAGCTCAGATCGCAGTGACCGATCAACCAGATCCTGCTCTCAAGGCCATGCAGATCGCATGGGATGGCATCGCGGTCATTGTCAATTTTGCGAACCCCGTCAGAGAAGTGTCCAGCGCCCAAGTCAGAGAGTTATTTTCCGCACAGATCACCGACTGGTCTGAGCTGGACGGCGCCACGGCCAGAGTAGAAGTCATTCCCCGCACATCAGGAAACAATCTCACGTCCGGCTTCCAGAATTCCCTGGGTCTCGCGGAACGGGTTGCGGCATCCGCGGCCCCGGTTCGCTCTGATCAAAAAGTATTGAGTCTGGTGTCCGGGCGTGATGCCACGGTCAGCTACATCTCATTGGCGGCGGCGTTGAAAGCTCAAGAGGACGGTATTTCCATTCATATCCTGACGGTCGATCAGGTCGATCCAGGAGAAGCCACCGTGAAAAATGGACGGTACCGTCTGCGCCGACCGGTCCTCATGCTCACCGCGACACAGCCGGATCCGCTCACCGAATCGTTTCTCTCCTTCGTCCGCTCAGTTGACGGGCAGCAGTTGCTCCGCACCATGTTCGTCCCCATCGAACAATCGATCCCTGCGACCATTCCTTCAAGCGTGCAGCGGCTTGATCCTTCCTCTCCGCCATCTTGATCACCATCGGCTTATATCAACCTCTCCCTAGACTATCAGGCCACATCAAGAAGGCTGCCCATGAGAGTTTGTTTTATCAATGCAACTTGACG